>DATLIF010000619.1:0-10496 GCA_035539575.1 Fimbriiglobus sp.
CTTTGAACGAGAGCTGGTGTAGAACAAGCTATGGATCACCTCACTGCCCAAGGGTCCGAAGCAGGCGCCGACAGAAACCGGTCTCCCGGAAACGGCAGGCCCGGGGAAGTCAACTCGACGTGCTCGGTGGTTGCTCGGCGAGGACCTGGGACACCCGCTTGCTGAGCAGGTCGGCGATCAGGACGGCGACGTAGAACACCCCGACGACCATCTCGACCACCGCCACCCCGCGGGTGGTCCCCGAGCCCGGGGTGATGTCCCCGAACCCGGCCCCCATCAGGGTCAGGACGCTGAAGTACGTGAGCACGTAATGCGCCCGGTCCGGGTCCCGGAGTTCGGCGGCCAGGTCGTCGGACGCGTGGAACGACCCCGGGGCGGCCTGCTCGATAAGGCTATAGACGTGGCCGAACGCCACCCCGATCAGCAGGTACCCGCAGATCGCCCCGTAGATGCCGTCCAGGGACACCCGCCGCTCCCGGTAGATCGTGCGCAGGATCACCGCGACGGTGAACCCCAGGAACAGGGTCGCGAACCCGTGCGTGGCCACGACGACCGGGGCTCGGGACAGCCCGGGCAACACGTAGCCGGTCAGGACTCCGGCCACGGTGGGGATCGCCAGTAGCAGTCCGACGAGCTGGTGATGCGTCTCCGGAAACACGATCAAGAACGAGGTCAGGAAGACGGCGAGCAGCAGGGCGTCGTACAACAGCCGCCCGCCGGATTCGCCGCGGAGCGCCGGGTAGGCGACGAAGAGCAGCCCGAGGGCGATCAGCAGTCCCAGGAACCGCCGGCGCAGCAGCCGCTCGGCGCGGGTCGATCCAGCGTCGGTCTGGGCGACTGCTCCGTTTCCCGGTTTCGGATCGTTCATCGTTGAGCCCGGGCGGCCAGACGGCCCCTGATCACCCGGCCGAGGGGCCGGTTCGGCACAGTCCGAGTGGCCCCAGGGACTTTCGCCACTTACGCCATGCTGACAAAGGCCTTCGCGTGTGGCGTCCGGCTTGTTCGAACACGCGACGTTGGCCGGCCGGCACAGACCCGGCCGGTCACACCGGTCGTTGCGCTGGGCGTCGTGAGCTACCAGTGGTAGCCGTAGTGGTAGCCACCGCCGCCGTACCCGCCGTAGCGGTATCCACCGGAATGGTATCCGCCGTACGCCCCGTAGCGGTCGTGGCCGTAGCCGGCGTGATACGACCCGCCCCCGTACCCATACGCGCCGACGTGGCCGCCGCGGTAGGCGCCGTAGGGACTGGCGTAGCCGGTCCGGCCCGCGTGGTAGATTCCGTTCGGACCGACGTGGGTGTAGCCGACGTGATACCCGCCCCAGGCGCCGGCCTCGGACGGCATCGCCACCGCCGCCAGGACGGCCGCGACCGCCGGCAGGAAGATCTTCCGCATCATTACGATCTCCTCAGTCGATAGGTGGATTCGCCCTTCGTGGCCCTCCTGGCCTGATCCGTCCCTCCCGCATCGGGAGGGAGATGGCACGCCGGCTACGGCCTGTCCTGCTTGAGTCGCTTCAACTTCAACGGCTCGGCGTCCGGAATCGCCTTCCCGTCCACGGACAGGTTGGTCGGTTGCACGGTAACGTGGTCGGCATCGACCCTGGTCACCACACTGGTCACCGACACCTTTTTGCCGTCCGCCGTCGTGGCCGCGGTCATGACCGACCACCTGTTGCCGTCCCGCGCCCAGACCCCTTCCCCGAACCCGCCCTCGGAGTAGAAGGTCCAGGACCGGACTTGCTTGCCGGACGCGTCCCACCCGATCCACTGAGTCCCGCCGACGATCGGGACGCCGTTCAGGGTCGTGGCGAACGAGCAGACGATGAAGTTCTGGTTCTCGGCCCAGCTGTACGACGCCCGGGCCGACTTCCCCTTCTCGCCCTCGCCCGCCCAGTCCCCGATCAGCCACTCCAGGCCCTCGAGGTGCTCGGCGTTGGACGGCGGGAAGGCCACCGACTCGCGGACGCTCTCCAGCAACCACCGGTCGTCCTTGCGCACCAGGACCGCGGTATACCGGGCCGCCGTCCCCGGGCCGCCGTCGGCCGGGGTGACGACGGTGACCCCGTCCTCGACGGCCACGTCGGGTGTCACCATCCGGCCGGAGGTGGGGGTGATGCTGAGTCTCGCCCCCTTCCGCTCGGCGAACGCCTTCTCGTACAGCTTCTGGATTTCCCCGCGGCCCTTGACCTGGCGGCCGAGTTGATCGACGTAGTCGCCGTCCGGGGTCCAGAACCCGGCCACGGCCGCGGCATCCCCCTTGTCGAACGCCGCGACGAACTCCGCGGCCCGCTTCCGCAGGGCGGGGTCGCCCTTGGCCGCCGGCTGATCCGGTTGTCCCGCCACCGTCCCGACCGCGACGTGCTGGCCGATGGCCAGTGCGGCGAGCAGGGTGACCGCGGGGCCGAACAGTCTCTGCTTCCTCATGATGCGTCCCCTTGTTACACCCGGGCCGGTTGGCTCCGGGCTCACCAAGTCCGTTCCCACCTCCGCCGGATGGTCACCCACCGCAACTCCACGCGTTGTCGATCCGTCACCGCTACGACGCTCAGGGCTCCCCGAGCCATGCCCAGGCGGCATCGATCTCGGTCGCGTCGAAGTACCGGACCTTGGCCATGGTGAACGGCTTGCACACCCTGGCCATCCACTCTTCCCACTTCCTGTCCCCGACCAGGGCGATCCGCTCGATCTTGGCGCAGTGGGTGGTGGAGAACTTGATGTCGTCCCACAAGGCGTGCAGGTCCCAGCCGTGGAAGTCGTGGAACTGGGCCAGCAGTCGGACCTTGCCGTGCTTCGCGATGGCGGCATCGACCGCCGGGACGAACTGCTTGTAATCCTCGTCGTGGAGCTTGCCCGACATCTTGAACCCGAGGACCGTGTCGGTCGGCGACGGTAGTTGTTCGATCATGCTGGTGGCCTCCTCGCAGGGGGCTAAGGGTTCACTCGTCCGCAATTCCCGGGCGCCCTCACCTTTCTGATCCAGAGCATGTCGCTGAACACCGGACGATGGAGCGAGACGGCTCACGGGCCGACCCGGCCGCCGGTACAGGCCCGGCCCGGCCAGAACGGCCGCTTGGGCTGCCTCCGGCCACTCCATGCTCGTCTAGTCCCTCTACGCTGCGGCCTACGGCCCTTAGTGTGATCGCTGTCCCGCAAGATAGACGGGTGGCGGCCCTCGTGGACCGCCCACTTCGTCGCATCTTGCTCGCCGCAGCCTCTTACTGGCTCGGGTGCTGGTGACCCATCTGCTTGATCCTTTCCAGAATCTGGTCGAGGTTGTAGCTCGCCGCCTGTTGCAACGGCGGGTAGTCCTTGTAGGACATGAGTTCCTTCTCCCAGAGCATCTGGCCGATGGGCAGAAGGTTCCAGTCGTAGAGGTACGCCGTGCTCGGGGCGGCCAGCGAGCCGCCGAGAGCCGTGAAACCCTTCTGGTCTATGCCCACGTTCTGCTCGAACGGGTCGCGCAGGATGTTCTGGACTTGCGTCCACTTGTAGGGAGTGGGCGGCATGAGGCCGCCGACCGGGGTCTCGCCGGGCATCGTGTAGTAGAACTTCCAGTTCTTGTACCGCACCGCCGAGGGGATCGCCCCCATGTAGTAGAAGAAGGTGTCGCGCGGCGACTTCTCCGACTTGCCGGTGATGTAATCGAGCTGGTTGACCCCGTCGAGCCTGGTTTTCAGGATGCCCTCGTACTTGCCGGCCATGATCTGCTCGTTCAGCGCGTTGCCCTTGGGGCCGCCGGCGACTTCGACGAGCGTGGGCAGCCAGTCCAGGGCGGCGAACATCTGGTTGTAGACCGTGCCCGGCTTGACGACGCCCGGCCACCGGATCACGCACGGGGCGCGCATGCCGCCCTCCCAGGTCGTCAGCTTGCTGCCCTTGAAGGGGGTGACGCCGCCGTCGGGGAAGGTCTGAGTCTCGGCCCCGTTGTCGGTCGTGAAGACGACGAGGGTGTTGTCGAGCTGCCCCATGTCCTCGAGCTTCTTCAGCACGGTGCCGATGTTGTCGTCCATCTCCTTCATCCCGACTTCCTGAATCCCCCAGTCCTTGCCGCCCTTGGTACCGAGCATAGCCTCGTACTTCGGCGAGAATATCGTCGTGATGTGCATGCGCGCCGGGTTGTAGTAGCAGAAGAACGGCTTGTTGGTCTTCTTGGGGTCGTTGCGGTCGAGGAAATCGACCACGTGGTCCGAGATTTCCGAGTCGATGACCTTGGACCGCTCCAGCGTCAACGGGCCCTCGTCCTTGCCCATCTGGTTCTTGGCCGTCCCGTCCGGCGACTTCATGTGGAGGACGGGGCGCGGGGCGGCCATGCACAGACCGTCCTTGGGATCAATCTCGCCGGGGGCCGGCTTGATGCCGGGGATCGGCACCATCTTCATCGGAGGCACGACTGCCTGGTCGGTCGGGCTCTTGTTGATGTCCGGGAAGCTCACCCCCTGCATGGCGTCCAGGTGGTACAGGTAGCCCCAGAACTCCTGGAACCCGTGGGCCGTCGGCAGCGAGTCCGGATGGTCGCCGAGGTGGTTCTTGCCGAACTGGCCGGTGGTGTACCCGAGGTCCAGCATGAACTGCCCGATGCACGGGGTTCCGGGCCGCAGGTAGGAGATGGCGCCCGGCAGCTGCGGCAGGAGCATGCCCGCCCGCATCGGGTTCATTCCGGTGACGAACGCGCACCGCCCGGCGGTGCAGCTCGACTCCGAGTAGTAGTGCATGAACATGCCACCCTCGCGGGCGATCCGGTCGATGTTCGGCGTCTCGCCGACCATCAGCCCGCGGTGATAGCAGGCCGGCTGCATCCAGCCGATGTCGTCGCCCATGATGAACAGGACGTTCGGCTTCTTGCCGTCCTTCTGGAGGGTAGTGGCGACCTTCTCGTTGTGGGTGTTGACGGCCGCCAGCGCCGCGGCCTTGTCCACGTCGATACAGCACGCACCGTCCGGCTGTTGGCGATCGGCGGGCTTGACCGACTCCACAGAAGGCGCGGCCTCGGCACGCTGGAACGGATTGAGTTTGTCGACGGCCGCGGCGTATCCCAGCGCGCCGCCGGCCGCCAGTACCAGCAGGAGTTGGAGTCTCGAACTTCGCACGGTGCTTCCTCCGGGAAGGGGGTTCCAGACGGGTGAGCACGCAAGCGGCCCGCCCGCCCACTGTCCGACCAAGCGCAGAACTCTCTCACCGCAGTGAAGTCCGCGGACCTCACTGCTCGAACGAGAACGACCGCTTCCAGTCGTTCTTCATGCTGATCACCGTCCAGCCTCGCTTCGTCGCCTCGGCCGTGAGGCCGTCCGAGAACGCGCCGATTTTCGATTTCGGCCCGTAGGCGTACTCGCGCCGAGCGTCGTCGTGATGAACGAGCATCATCAGCCGCCCGCTCCCGCCCTGGGCGTACTCCAGCATCTCCCGGTCGCCGTCCGAGTTGCCGAACGCCGCGACCGGCCGCCGGCCGATGACGAAGTTGATCCCCTCCGGCTTTCCGCCCTTGTCGTCGATCAGGAGCACCTCGGGCCGCTTCACCAGGACCGACTTGCCGTCGCGGCTCTCGTACTTCGTTTGAGCGGCCGTGCCGATCACCTGCTCGGGCGGCACGCCGTAGACCGCCTCGGCGTACACCCGGACGAACTCCTGCCCGCCGCCGGTGACGATGTAGGTCTTGAACCCGTTGGCCCGCAGGTGCCTCATCACCTCCAGCATCGTCTGGTAGACCAGTTCGGTGTACGGCCGCTTGAACCGCGGGTGCTCCGCGGTGGCGAGCCAGTCCTTGACGAGGGCATGGAACTCATCGATCGTCATGCCGCTGTGGGTCTCGGCGAGGATGACCTCGAAGTCCTGGATGGTGAACTTCGCCATCACCTCGTGGTCGCCGGTGAGGATCGTCTTGAACGGCTCCTTGTCCTTCCACTCGGGGTGTTTCGGGGTGAGCGCCTTCACCCGGTCCAGCGCGAACATGACCTGTGTGTAGAGCGGCTGCTCGACCCACAGCGTCCCGTCCTGGTCGAACGTGGCGATGCGTTCGGCGGGCGGCACGTACTGGGGGCTCGCCTTGTCGGTCGCCGCCCGCACGAAGTCGAGGACAGCCCTCTTTGTGGCGCCGTCGCTCCAGGACGGCAGCGGGTCGGCCCCGTCCGGCTGGCCGGCCGCCGGCACCGCCAGGATGAGGCACGAGAAGACAGCGGACACGGCGGCCCATTGGCAACTACGAGCGCGCATGACCGACCACCCTCAGTTACGAGACTGCACACACCGGAACCCACCGTGCGACATGCCGGTGTCGGGGCTGCACCCGTGGCGGGCGCTGGGGCGGTAGCGCGTGCAGTAGCTGTCGTTGCACAGGAACGACCCGCCGCGCTGGACCCGCTCCGGAGTGTACGGCCGGGCCGGGTTGTAGCTCCGCTCTGGGCCGGCCGGGCTGACGACGAGGCTCTTGCCGGCCCGCTTGCGGTACAGGTCGCGGTCGTACCAGTCGGCGCACCACTCCCACACGTTCCCGGCCATGTCGTGGAGGCCGTACCCGTTCGGCTCGAACGACCTCACCGGGGCGGTACGCTCGAACACGTCCAGCGCTGTGTTCTTGGACGTGAACTCGCCCTGCCAGATGTTCGCGTGGATCGCCGTGTCCGAGGGCCGCTCGTGGCCCCAGACATACGGCTTCCTCTCCAGCCCGCCGCGGGCGGCGAACTCCCATTCGGCCTCCGTGGGGAGCCGCTTGCCGGCCCACTTCGCGTATGCGGTCGCGTCGTCCCACGAGACGTGCACGACGGGGTGGTCGTCCCGGCCGTCGAGGGTGCTGCCAGGGCCCTCCGGGTGCTTCCAGCACGCCCCGGGGGTCCAGTGCCACCACTTCGAGTAGTCGCGCAGGTCCACCGGCCCGGCGGTCGGGGTGAAGACGAGTGAGCCGGGGGCGAGCCGCTCCGGCGGCGGGGGCGGGGTGCCGGGCGGCATCTGCCGCAGGATCGCCTCGGCATCGACCGGCTTCTCGGCCGTGGTCACGTGGCCGGTCGCCTCGACGAAGGCGCGGAACTGGGCGTTGGTGACCTCGGTCTGGTCCATCCAGAACCCGTCCACCTGGACCCGGTGGGACGGCTTCTCGTCGGGCCGGCCGAGGTCCGAGTTGGTCCCCATGGTGAACTCGCCGCCGGGGATCCATGCCATCCCCGGCGGTGCCGACTGGTGCTGGAGAATCTGGTTCAGGCCGAACACGGCCGCGAACGCACCCACCCCCAGGGCGGTCAGGAGGACGAGGCGCGGGATCCGCGGTCTCGATCGGGGGGGCGACGCGGCCGGTGGGGCGTGGCCTGCCGGGCTTCGAGTCGTGGTCGTTCCCCTCATGGTGTTGCTCCTGTCCGGGATCCTGCCGCCCTCACCCGGGTAGCGGGCCGACGCCCGGGGAGACGTAGGTGTTGCCCCCGAGTACCGCAGCGACCGCCTCGACCAGGTCCGCCGCCGCGGTCCGCTTGAGGACATACCCCTTGGCCCCGGTCCGCATCGCCGCCGCCGCCGCCTCGGGTTCGTCGTACACGCTCAGAACGATGACCCCGAGTGACGGAAACTTCTCGCCGCACACCGCCGCGATGTTCCGGTAGCCAGCGACCGGCAGGGACAGGTCCACCACCACCAGGTCGGGTTGCAGCCGCGGGATCGCGGCGAGCAACGACTCCTCGTCGGCCACCATGACGACGGTTCCGAACTGGTCCTGCAAGATCCTCTGCACTGCCCCAAGCATCTCCGGGTGGCTATCCGCCACGAGGACGCAATCGTGTTTCATGACAGGTGCCGCCGGGGCCAAGAGAGGCGGGCCCTGAGACGCCACCGAGACGAGGTTCAGCGTTCCGAGTTGGGGCAGATGGTAATCGTGGCGGGGGAGGTCGTGACACTCGTAGAATTACCAGTCCGGGCTTGCGCTTTGCGCAACCCGGACTGGTTAATGCCCGATGCCCGACGGCATCGAATCCGCTCTTCGCGCGGCGCCGGGTGGCGGTCAGACGGAAATGATGCCGCTACGGATGGCGTACTGGATCAATTCCGTGGTGGTCTGGATCCCGAGGGCTTCCAGGATGCGAGCCTTGTGGAACTCCGCCGTCCGCGGGGAGATGTGCAAGATCGCCGCCACTTCCTTGGCGGAACGGCCCTCGGCAAAGAGTTGCAGAACTTCCCGCTGCCGCACGGTAAACCGCTGCATCGAGTCGAGCGGTCGGGAGTCTCCCTTGCGGTAGGACTGAAACAGCTCACCGGCGATCATCGGGGTCACGTACGTCTGCCCCCGGAGCGCATCGCGGACGGCGGTGACCAACTCGGAAGCTGCCGAGTGTTTGAGGACATAGCCCGATGCACCGCACTCCAGGGCCCGGCGGGCGTAGGCGACGTCGCGGTGCATCGTCAGAAAGACCACCTTCGCCTTGACCCCCGCTTCGCGTAGCAGCACGGCGGCCTCGATGCCGTTGAGTGAAGGCATGGTGATGTCCGCGACGATCACGTCCGGGCGATGCTTCTTGGCGGCGGCCACCAGTTCCCGGCCGTCGGCCACCACACCCACGACCTCGAACTCGGGCTCCAGCAGGCCCCGCAGCCCCTCGGCCAGGATCTGGTGGTCATCGGCCAGCAACACGCGCGGCTTGCTCATGAGGCACCCCTCCCAACGGGACACGCACCAGGACCGTCGTACCCAGCCCCGGCTCCGACGTGACGGAGAGCGCGGCGTGAACCAGGCGGGCGCGCTCCTGCATGCTCGACAGCCCGAGTCCCGGCCGGGACGGCACGCCGGTCGCGTCGAAGCCGGCGCCCGCGTCCTGAACTCGGAGCAGAAGCTCCTGGTCGGTGGCGGTCAGGGCGACCCGCGCCTTGTCCACCGACGCGTGCTTGGCGATGTTTCGCAGCGCCTCCTGGGCGATCCGGTAGACGCACAGCGCCACGTCTTTCGGCAGGAATTCTGGAACGCCTTCCGGGCAATAACTAACCTCAATCCCTTCCCGTTCCGAGAAGGCGGCGCACTCGGAACGCAGGGCTTCGACCAGGCCGAGGTCGTCCAGGATGGCTGGATGGAGCTGACGCGAGAGTGCGTGCACGTCCTCCGTCAGCCTCATGAGTTTCCCTTGGATCGAGTGAAGGAGCGGGCGGGCCTTGTCCGGGGCTCCGAGTTGCTGTTCCAGCATGGCCACGTCGATGCCCAGGACCGCCAGGCGTTGCGTCCAGTCGTCGTGCATCTCCCGAGCGATCCGCCGGCGTTCTGATTCCTGGGCCTGGAGCAGCCTGCCGGTCAGCGCGCGCAACTCGCGATGGCTCTCGCGCAACTCTTCCTCTGCCTTCCTGCGTTCGGTAATGTCGTCGGCGCAGTCGATGTACCCGAGAAACGTCCCGTCCCGCGCGAGGCGGGGCACGCCCTTGTCCAGGACCCAGCGGTATTCGCCGTCGGACCGCCGTAGGCGGTACTCCATCGCGAACTCTTTTCGCGCGTCGAAGGCGTTGACGTAGGTCCTCAGACAGCCGTCGCGATCGTCGGCGTGGATGCCCTCCATCCAATCGTTGCCGAGTTCCTGCTCGGCGGCTCGCCCCGTGAACTGGAGCCAACCCTGGTTGAAGAACGTGCACAACCTGTCCGGTCCCGACATCCAGATCAGAATGGGCGCCGTGTCGGCCAGCGTGCGGAACCGTGCCTCGCTCTCGCTGAGGACGTTCGTCTTCTCCCGTCGCTCCTCGATGAGTGCCGCCAGGAACATCAGCGGTAGAGCGATCACGACGAGGAACAATTGGAGGGAGAGCATGCTCTCGGCCGGGGTGCCCATAATAAACGGCCCGCGCCCGTGGACGGCGCCGGAGATCGACAGGCACGCGACGACCAGGAGAGCCGAATTGACCCCGAGCGGGCCGAAGCGCACCGCCGCCCAAAGGAGGAACGGCAGCGGCAAGTACACCCGCGCCGGGTCGATCTCGTCACCCGCTGTCGGCCGGGCGAAGACATAGACGCTGGCGGCGAACAGCCCGCAACCTAAGAGGCAACCTTCCAGGAAGCGCGCGGCGGATACTTTCCCGAGGGCGATGCGAGCGCCGGCGATCCCGGTGAGGATCGCCGGCGCCAACGTCAGGAAGGCGAGGGCCTCGGAAAGAAACCAGACGCGCCAGTAGAACCAGTAGCGTTCCGTCCCACCGGCGAAGGCTGCCACGAATGCGGAGGTGAACGGGGCGAGAAAAACCGCAATGACGATGTAGACAATCAAACTTCGAAGGCTGTCGAAGGCGCGCAGGCCGTCGGCGTAACGGCGTACGCCGGCAGCGACGATCCAGATCTCGGTGATGCCGGCAACGATGAACAAGATCGCCGAGAGGGGGAAGTCTGCACGCGCGTCGTTGATGACAGAGGTGAAGTACGCCGCGAGAGTGTAGGCCCACCAGTGCCGGACGGGGGTCACCACCAGCACGCTGAACAGGATTGCGCCCGTCGGCCAGAGCGGCGAGATGTAATGAGGCGGGAACTTGTGCGCGAAGCCGACCTCGGTACTCAGA
>DATLIF010000620.1:0-3194 GCA_035539575.1 Fimbriiglobus sp.
CGAGGGGGCCGCCCCGACCTTACCGCCCGGCGCCGCTCCGACCCTGCCCGAAGGAGCGGCACCCACGCTCCCCCAGGGTGCCCCAACCGCGGAGGCCGGGGGTGGGTCGGCCGCCGCCGCCGCACTGTCCGGCGCCCCGCCCTCGCCCACAACCGCGACCAGTGGGGCGTCCGAGGCCCCCCGAGCCGAGGTCGCTCCGGCCAGCGCCGTCACGACATCCATCACCGGTGCCGGCGGCGTCGCGGGGGCCGCGCTGGGCGCACCGGACGTTGGCGAACTGCTCTCCAAGTCGCCGACCTCCGTCGGCGTCGAGGTCCAGCGCCGCAACGCCATCGTCGGCGACCCCCGTATCCGCGGCTACCGCACCGGCCAGTACCTCACCTACGGCGACGGCGGGCTCTTCGTCCCCGCCCGCCTCGACCTCGACACCGCCGCCGCAAAGTTCGACCCCGGCACCGTCCGGGACATCGTCGTGGTCAAGGGGCCGTACTCCGCCCTCTACGGACCGGGACTGTCCTTCCTCGACGTTGCCACCCTCGACTCCCCACGCTACCAGGGCTACGAGGTCCACGGCCGCTCCGCCGGCGGCTACCAGACCAACGGCCGCCGCTGGGATGCCCTCCAGTCCGTCTCCGTCGGCGATCGCGACTGGGGCTTCCGGGGCACCTACAACATCCTCCAGGGCAACGACTACAAGGCCGGCGACGGCACCCGCGTTCCGTCCAGCTACCTGTCGAACAACGTCAACTTCGCCATCGGCTGGGACCCGACCGACAAGAGCCGCTTCGAGTTCAAGGGCCTGCGGGTCGTCCAGAACAACCTGGAGTTCCCCGGCCTGTACTTCGACATCCGCCAGTCGGACACCGAGGCGTACAGCGCCCGCTACACCCTCTTCGACCAGGGCGCCTTCGACAAGTTCACCCTCGACGCCTGGTACAACTACACGGCCGCCTCCGGCGACACCCTCGGCGGCGCCAAGCAGGCGTTCGTGCAGCGGCTCCTGGGCGTCTCGTATAACCCGCAGTTCGTCGAAGCTTCCGTCCGCGCCCGGGGCGGCGTCCCGATCACCCCGGAGACCCCGTTCACCGCCCCGTTCGTCGGGTCGTCGCTGAACTTGTTCCGCGACTTCTCCGACACCCGGTTCGCCGCCCGGACCGTCGGCTACCGGGCCGCCCTCTCCTGGGGACCCAAGGATGACCCGCTGCTGACCGTCGGCAACGACTTCCGCACCGTTGGCCAGGGGCTCATCGAGAACATCCGCATCCAGCAACTCCAGGGGACGAACCTGAACACCGGGGACCCGGTCGCGGCCGGCAACCCGGCCAACGGGTTCTTCCAGACCCAGCGGGTCCCGGAGTCCAACCAGATCAACCCCGGGCTGTTCGTGCAGTCGGCCCTGCCGCTGACCCCGCGGTGGAAGTTGCGGTCCGGCGGGCGGCTTGACTACGTCCACTCCAGCAGCAACCCGCGACTGATCGAGGGGACCTTCGACCTCTTCGGGCCGCCCCCGGCCTCGGGCTTCCCGCGGGAGGCCCGGTTCAACGTCGATCCGCAACAGTACTCGTTCCGGCCGGGCCAGACGGACCTCAGCCGCGGGTACACCCTGCTGGCCGGGTTCCTCCAGAACGAGTACAAGCTCGACGAGTACTGGACCGCCCGGCTGGCGGTCGGCCACTCGCAGCGGGCCCCGACCCTGACCGAGCTGTACGCGGCGGGCCCGTTCATCGGCGTGCTGCAACAGGGGACCAGCCGGCTGATCGGCGACCCGAACTTGCTGCCGGAGAAGCTGACCCAGTTCGACCTCGGGCTGTCGGCCGACTACCAGTTCTTCCAGTTCGGGGCGACCGCGTTCTACGCCTGGGTCAACGACTACATCACCTATGACGTCAACCGCAGCGGGCTGGGGCTGACCCAGGTGGTCTACACCAACACCGACCTGGCCACCCTCGCCGGGGCGGAGGTGTTCAGCCAGGCGGACCTGACCGCGTGGCTGACCGGGTTCGGCACGCTCAGCTACGTCCAGGGGCTCGACCAGACGGCCCTCGACCGGCGGCGGGCGCCCAACCTCGACAGCAGCCGCCGGGACGACCTGCTCAACGCGCGTCGGCGCAAGACCCGGACCGAGCCGCTCCCGCAGATCCCGCCGCTGGAGGGCCGCGTCGGCCTGCGGTTCCACGCCCCGAGCGTCACCCCGCGGTGGCAGGTGGAAGTCTCCGCCCGCATGGTGACCGGACAGAACAACGTGGCCACCAGCCTCAACGAGTTCACCACCCCCGGGTTCACGGTCTTCAATATCCGCGGCTTCTGGCGGCTGACCGACAGTCTGCTGGTCAGCGCCGGGGTCGAGAACGTCGGCGACAAGACCTACCGCGAACACCTCGATCCGGTGTCCGGCAACCTGTTGGGCGTCGGCCCGCTGCTGCGGCCGGGGACCAACTTCTTCTTCAACACGCAGATCACTTACTGACACCGACGGCCCAGGCGGTCGGACACGGGGCGGGAGTGATGGGGCTCGGACAGGCCCTTCGCTCCCGCCCCCTCGTCCTGGCCGATCTGGGTGAACTGCGCATTTCTCAAGATCGCTAGACCCAGCGTTCTCGTCGGACTAATCAGGTTGCACATGGATTAAAAATTCCTTCAGTACCGCAATCGGCGTGAATCCCTGGCGTTTCTTACGATTGGGTTGTTCAGGCGAGACAGAAAGAAAGTTCGGACTTGGTCTTTCAAATAGACTTGTGTGGTTAGGAAAGCCTGACAAGTCTATTCTCACGGGTTATCGTCTCCTCAAATTTGTCGGTCGCGTCACTCGCGGGGTTTTGAGCGCCCACGCCCGTCGCCCGACACGTTGCTGCAGTACACCTGGGAGCCCTCACCGATGACTCGCACCTGGTGGGTAAAGCGCGTCTTCAGTACCCAGATTAGCCCCAGCCACCGCCCGCGGCCGACCACCCGGCCAGCGCTCTTGTGCCTGGAGGACCGGGTCAACCCAGCCCACAACATCACGATCGCCGCCGGCGGACTGGCGGCGATCCCTGCGGGAGCCCTCAGTTTCGCCGACCTGGGCGATTACATTATCGCCCCGGCCGCCCTGGCCGGCGGTGCCGCGCTCCAGGCGAACAACGACGTCGTCTTCCTGAACGACGTCAACACGGGGGGGAACCCGTTGACCGTTCAGGCTGGGCGGTCGATCACCC
>DATLIF010000621.1:0-23130 GCA_035539575.1 Fimbriiglobus sp.
GCCCTGACCCGCAGCCTGAGGCGGGTCGGCGGGGTGCTCCGGCGGTCGGGGATGTCGGCCCTGAGCAGCCCGACCAATGAGGGCATCGAGGACTTACGACAGGCCACCGAGGCGCACCCGGACGGGCTACTCTTCTACAGCCTCGGCATCGCCCAGGCGAACAAGAAGCGGTTCCCCGAGGCCGAGCGGGCGTTCCGCCGGGCGGCGGAGAGCTTCTCCATCGTCCCGATCCGACGGGCGGCGCTCTTTGCGCTCATGTACTGTCGGTGGGAGTTGTTCGACCTGGAGGCGGAACCGATCGCCTCGGTCGTCGCGTCCACCGCGGCCTCCTCCGCCCGGGCCGTCGGCCTGAAGCGGCAGGCGCTGGAGAGCATCCACGGGCTGCTGCGGTTCGGGGAGCTGCGGCCCGACGAGGCGGACCTGGCCTCATCGGTCGCCCTGGCCGTGGACGAGATCGATCTTGCCCGCGGCATCGTCCGGGAGTGGGAGCGCGGGTCGGGCGCCGGCGACCTGGCCCCGGTGCGGAAGCGGATGATCGTCGAGTTTCGGGCGGGGGCGTACGGGGCGGTCCTCAAGGCGACGGCGATCATCCTTGGGAAGTCGCCGGCTGATGAACTTGCCCGGAAGTACCGCGAGGAGTCCGTCAAGAAGCTGCGGGAGCAGGCAGAGCGATACCGGCCGCCCGGCCGGGACTGATAGCGGCGGCCGGTTGGAAGTCCGGTCGCACGGCCAGAGGACGGTGTGGTCACAACGACGAACCGGTCGGTCCGGAACACGTTGGCGGTGCCGGTGGCGTCCTCGCCATACGCCCTTGCTCTGTCGAAATCCTGGTCTTTGGGAGGGCGAGGCTCCTGCCGAGCCGCGGCGCCAGAAGCCTCGGGGGCCGCGGCTCGGCAGGAGCCTCGCCCTCCCAAAGAGGGCCTCCGATCAAGGATTTCGACAGAGCAACACGCTCTCACTCCTTCGCCTTCTGCATCTCTTGCTCGCAGTACCGGAGGTTGTTGGCCAGGTGCGAGTCGCCGGGGAACTGCCCCAACCCCTTCTGGTAAACCTTGATCGCCCCGGCCCAGTCCTTCTTCTTCATCAGCGGCTCGGCCCACGAGTCGTAGACCGCGACCGAGTTGTTGCGGAACCGATCGTCCTTCGGGTCGGCCTTCATCGCCTTCTTGAGCACCTCCAGCGCCTTCTCGTACTCCTTCGCCTTGACATGGGTGTTCGACCAGTTCAGGTACACCCCGTTGCGGGTGTCCGTCAGCTCCTTCCGTGGCTTCTCGGATACTATCTTGAGCCCCCGCTCGGCTATTGCGACCGCCGCCTCCCACTTTGCCGCCTTCGACAGCTTCGCCACCTCCCGCTGGTACAGATCAGCCTCGGCCTCCAGCAACTCGGCCGACCCGCCGGGCACCGCCTTCGCGGCGCGGCGCAGGGCCGCCAGCGCGTCGTCGTCCTTGCCGGCGGCCAGCAACCCCTCGGCCTGCTTGAGTGCGTAGACCTTGGCGTTGTTGCGGAGCCGGTCGTCCGTCGGGTCGGCGGTCAGCCCCTTCACGAGGACTCCCACCGCCTTCTCGAACTCCTTCTTGCCCGCCAGCGCGTTCGACCAGTTCAGGTACAGGCCGTTGCGGGTGTCCGTCAGCTCCTTCCGTGGCTTCTCGGCGACCTTCGTCAGGCCGCGCTCGGCCAGGGCGATCGCCTCTTCCCACTTGCCGGCCCTGGTCAGCTTCTGGCCCTCCCGCTGGTACAGGTCGGCCTCGGCCTCGACGAACTCGTTGCCGGGGATCGCCGTCGCCGCCCGGCGGACCACGGCCAGGGCGGCGTCCTCCCGGCCGGCGGCCATCTCATGCTCGGCGAACTTGTGCCAGACGACCTTGTGGTTGTTCGTCAGCGTGTCGTCCTTGGGGGCCAGTTCCAGCCCGACGGTCACGACGTTGAGCACCTCCTCGAACTTCTTCGCCTCCATCAGGGCGTTGCCCCAGTTGGTCAGCCCGGCCCTGGCGTTGTTGGCCGCCGACGGGCTGGCCGGGTCCAGGCACAGGGCCGCGAAGCAGGCCAGCACGCCCTCGTGGTGCTTCTTGTTCTTGGAGAGCTGCACCCCGCGGTTGTAGTAGATGACCGCGGCCAGCCCCAGCGCATTGACCTCGCGGACCGTGTCCTTGTGCTTCTTCGGGTCGTAGATCTCGCCGTCGGGCTTCTGGAGCTTCTTGAGCGTCGCCTCGTCGCGCTTGGGGTTGAACCCGTGCTCGTTGGTCGTCTCCACGTCGAGCCGGTCGTCGCCGTCGAGCAGCACCGAGAAGACGTGCCCGGCGGAGGACGCCGTCCCCGGCAGCTCCAGCGCCCACAGCTCCCACCCGAGCCGGGAGCCGACGACGTTGTAGAGCACCGCCGACGAGACACAGTTAAACCGGCTCTTGTCGAGGACCGTGTGTAACGATGTTTGCTCGGACTCGTATCCCTTGGCCATCGGGCCGGCGTGCAGGAACTTCAACAATCGCTCACCCTTCTCGGCCGTTGTGGACGACCCGTCGAGCGTCTTGCGGGCGCCGGCCTCCAGCTCGTCGAGCTTCTTCAGGTATTCCTTCCGCCTGGCGGGGTCGGTCACGCCGGAGGCGATCAGGCACGCCTCCGAGTACGACCACTTGTCGAGCTTGCCGTCGGCGGCGTCCTCGAACAGGCTCAGCTCGTCCGCGGCGGGGGCCAGCTTCTGACCGGAAGACTTCTCCAGCCGGTCCAGGACCGCGAACGCCTTCCGCGGCGGGATCCGGAACGGGTCCGTCGGCACAGCGTCCTGCGGGCTGGCGGTGACCGCCACGGCGCACAGGAGAAGCACCAGTGCGACCGGAAGGAAGCGGCGCCACATGGGAGAACCTCCGAGATCGGTGAGGATCTGACCCGACTGGTGATCGTCCTGACGGTGGAGCGACCGCATGAGGGATGAACCCGGACCGGCTCGCGGCGGATCGTCGCTGTGATGACGCACGATACCGCCGCACTCACCGCACGGTCAGCCTGATCTCCTCGATGTCGCACCGCCCGGACTTGCGGAACGGTCGCGGCATCGGCTGGCCGTGACCCTTCGTGTCCACTGTGCGGCACCGGAGCACGGACTCGCCAGTCGGCCGCGGACACGGTGGCCGCGAGGGTGAACACACCGAAACCAGCGGGGCGAGAGGTCGCATGGCGGAAGCTCCTGGCATGGGGAGGACCAGTCCGCCCGAAGTCGCTCAGTCCGAAGTCACCTGCCACCCCCGGCGGCGTGCTTCCTGGCCAGTGCGGCGAGTTCCGCCCACACGCCGGCGAACTTCGGGTCGTCGATGAGGTTCCTCGTCTCGTCCGGGTCGGCCGCGGCGTCGATCAGCATCGCCCCGCTTTTGCCGCCGGCCCACTCCGCGTAGCGGTACTGTTTGGTGCGGACCGCCACCCCCAGGTTCTTGACGTTGCCCGCCACGCTGAACGCGGGGTGGTGCCACGCCGCCTTCTGGTCGTCGAGCAGGGGCTTCAGACTGTGCCCCTCCAACCCCTCCGGCGGGGCCAGGCCGCACAGTTCGCACAGCGTCGGGTAGAGGTCCAGCGCCTGGACCGGGGAGGTCACGACCGACCCGCCCGCCTTCGAGCGCGGGGCGCAGACGATCAGCGGGACGCGCGTGCCGACCTCGTACAGCGACCCGTGCTTGGCCCACTTGCCGAACTCGCCGAGGTGGTAGCCGTGGTCGCCCCAGAACACGACGACCGTGCTCTCGCGGAGGCCGAGCCGATCCAACTCCGCGAGCACGCGGCCAACGTTCCAGTCCGTCCACGACGTGCTGGCGTAGTACGCCTGGAGCACCTTCTTCGCCTCGTCCTCAGTCGCGTCGCGCTGGATGAACAGGTCGCCGTTCGGGGTGATCGACCCCTTCGGGAACCCAGCCGGGGCAGCGGGCCGGGCGGCGAACGTCTTCGGCAGCGGGATCGCCGCCGGGTCGTAGAGGTCGAAGAACTTCTTCGGCGCCGTCGGCGGGCTGTGTGGCTTGGTGAACCCGCATGCCAGGAAGAACGGCCGGTCCTTGTGCTTGCGGAGGTAGTCGATCGCCCGGTCAGCGGTCGCGTAGTCGCCGTGCGACTCGCCGTCGCCGTCCAGCACGACGACCCGGTCGGACCGCTTCCGCCGCTCCTGGGGGTCAAGTTTCTTCGGCGGGCCGCCCTTGCGCGGCGGGTCACCGCCCTCGGTCCACGCCTTCGGGTCGTCGATCCCGCCGTGGAAGATCTTGCCGCACCGCAGGCTGGCGAACCCGTTGTCCTTGAAGTGCTGCGGCAGGCTCACCCAGTCGGGGTGCGCGGTGCGGAAGTCGGTCGTGTTGTCGAGCACCCCGGTGGTGGTCGGGTGGCGGCCGGTCAAGAGCGACGTGCGGCTCGGGTTGCACAGCGGGTACTGGCAGTACGCCCGGTCGAACCGGACGCCGGCCTTCGCCAGGGCATCGAGGTTCGGGGACTTCACGACCGGGTGCCCGTAGCAGCCGAGCGCGGGCCGCATGTCGTCGGACATGAGGAACAGCACGTTCAGCTTCTTCGGCGGGTCGGCGCTCGCCACGCCCGCGGCGGCGGACAGGGCGGCCGCGACACAAAGTGCGAATCGCATCACTTGCCCTCGCTGGCCCACTTCTTGTTGTGTTCGAAGTTCCGCCGGAGGTCGTCGTCCCGGTCCTTCTTCGCGCCGGCGGCGAGGTACAACTTCATCTCCGCGTCGCACATCGCCATCGGCTCTGGCGTGCAGCCCCGGTCGCCGGTGCGCTCCTCCCAGTCCGCGAGCGCCTTCCGCATCGCGTCGAGCGTCGCCTTGTGCCTGGGGTCGTCCGCGAGGCTGGTCCACTCGTGCGGGTCCGCGGCCAGGTCGTACAGCCCGGCGGGCTGGCCGGCCGGCATGGTCAACTTCCACTGGCCGTGTATCCGCTCGAGTTTCTCGTCGCTTACTGAGCGTTGCAGAAGTAGCTGATTCCGTCTGCGGCTCCGGGCCGACCCACAATCGCGTCCAACGCCCGCCGGAGCGGGCACCCGTCGGCGACCGGTTCGCCCCGCCGGTACCGGTCGACCAACTCCCGGGACCGGCCGGCCAGCAGCCGCCGGACCTCCCGCCGTTTCCCCTTGACCCTGGGAATCGCCATCCCATCATAGCCGGTGGTCTGGTGCCGCAGCCACGCGATCACCGCCGCCTCGGCCCGCTCCCCCACCGGTATCCGCCTCGTCCGGGCCACCGTCCCGCTGCCGACCGGGGTGGCGTGGGCGGCCACCGCCCGGGCCAGCCGGGCCGCGAGGTCGGCGTGGGCCGGGTGGAACGCCAGGAAGCTCCCCACTGCCCCGACGAACTCCTCGACGTATGCGGTCTGGGCCTTCTCCCGGCGTCGGGCGTCGGCTTCCTTCTTCCTGGCGAAACTCTCGGTGCTCCGCTCGGCGTCCAGATCGGCCTGGACCCGCTCGACGGTCACGGTCGGGGCCCACACGCCCCGGGAGAAGACCTTGCGGCCCCTCTTCTCGGCGACCGCCCAGCACTCCCCGGCGGCCTTCACCCGGCGGGTCAGGGCGGCGTCCCCGGGCGGTAGGAGGACCCACCCGGCCGGGACCGGCGTCACCGTGCCGTCAGGGGCCTGGACGGTGTTCGGGGACGGTCCGGGGGCGTAGGTCAGGGTGGCGGGCTGGCTCATCCCCGACTTATCGGCCGGGGGGTCTCGACCGCTTCAGTCCATGGTGAATTGAAGACCGTGTAGGCCACCGCTCCCACGACGGCGGCGTGCAGCAGTACGACGGCCCAGAAGGCGATGAGGAACGGCACCTTCCGCGTCTTGTGCCGGAACTGCCATTGCCCGAGGATGGCCCCCGGCCAGCCGCCGAGGGCGGCCAGTAGGTGTAGCGTCCGCTCGGGCACCCGCCGCCCGCCGGTAGAGGCCCGCCGCTTGTCCAGCCCGTAGGCGGCGAAGCTGGCGAGACTGGTCACGGCGACGAGGGCCAGGTATGCGAGTATGGCGGTCGTCATGGCGGCTGGCATTCCCGGAGGATCTCATGCACGGCCCGTCGCCGGACGACCCGCACCCGATGGCCGGGTTCCCGCAGGTCGGGTTCCTCCGGCCGCTGGTCAAGAACCCGAACGTCGTGGTCGGCGAGTACACCTACTACGACGACCCCGACGGCCCCGAGCACTTCGAGGCGAGGTGCGTCCTGTACCACTTCCCCTTCATCGGCGACAAGCTCATCATCGGCAGGTTCTGTGCCCTGGCCCGGGGCGTGAAGTTCGTCATGAACGGGGCCAACTTCCCGCCCACTCGTAGCCCTTCTGCCGGCGGAAGCCGGCGACAGTGATCGTGCCATCCGCCCGGATGTCCACGGTCGAGTACCCGCTGTTCTCGGCCCCGGAGCCTTCGACCATGGCCACCAGCGTGCAGTAGTGGACGCCGGCAATCTCCCGGTAGTCGTTCTTGTGGCTGTGCCCCTGGAACACCGCCAGCACCTTCCCCGACCCCTCCAGCACCTGGCGGACGGCGGGACAGTTCTTGACCCCGTGGTCGTTGCTCACGTCCAGCCGTTGGTGGGCGAACACCACGGTTTTCTTGGCCGTCGCCTTCAGGTCTTCCTTCAGCCAGTCGAGTTCGGCCGCCGGGATGTTGGCGTCAGTCCACTTCGAGTTCTTGCGGCCGTAGGGCTTGCCGTCGGACCGGAAGCAGGCGTCCAGGACAACGAAGTGGACCCCGCCTGAGTCGAACGAGTAGTACGACTTCGGCTGCCCGACCCCGCCGAGGAACTCGTCCTTGGTGAGCGTGTCCACGCAGTGGTTCCCCAGGACGTAGTGCCGGTCCTTGGAAATGGCCGAGAACTCCTTGTTGACCCTCTTGAGCCAGACGAGTTCGGTTTCCACCGCGTCGGCGGCGTCGATCAGGTCGCCCAGTTCGACGACGAACGCCGGCTTATCTCTGGCGAATTGCCCGGTGGCTTCGGCCAGCTTGGCGAGCGTCTCTCGGTAGTGGCGGGTGCCGGCCAGCGGCTTGTCGGCGTAGTGCAGGTCGGTCACCAGCCCGAATCGCAGGCCGCCCTTCGCCGGGCCGTCGTTGGCGAGAAGACCGGCGGCGGACGTGAGATCGAGGCCGGCCGCGGCCAGCACCAGCGAGCCGCCCCTCAGGAACGCCCGCCGGCCGAGGCAGGTTGTGTCGATGTCCGGCATGGCACTCACACCTTTCAGGACCGAGACGTTAACCCGTCCAGGGCGTCACTTCTTCTTGGCCGCCCAGGCCTGGGTCTTTTGCTTCTGCATCTTCTTTTGTAGGTGGGGAAACTTGGCGGACGGCCGTCAGTTGCCGGGAAATCGGACCTCTTGTTATCGGCGTGCGTGAGCTAGGATTATGGCTCAATGACGGTGACCGGGCACGTGCGAATCTCCGATCGCCGGTCGCCCGAGCCCGTTTCCTTCAGTCGGCAGCCGGTCCGCATCGGACGCCAGGTGAGGCTGCCCGCGAGAGGCCCCGCCTCATGCCGTTCGACATCGACGCCCGGATCACCGACTGGCAGAAGCAGCTACTCGACACGACCAAGCGGAACCGGCTGATCAAGTTCGTCACCGGCCGGGCTGGCGGCGTCGGACTCCTTCACCCGGGCTTCGGCCCGCTCTGGCAGCGGCTGGTCGTGGACGGCCAGCCGTGCGTCTTCGCCTGGAAACGCGAAATCCTGGGGCTCCCGGCCGAGGTCATCGACGGCACCGACGAGCCGGCACCGGTACCGGACGTCGAGCCCGCGGCCGTGCAATCGGCGGGGCCAGCAGGTCAGGCCGGCAGCACCGCGGCGGCCCCACAGAACCTGTTCGACGCGGTCCCCCCGGATACCACGACCACGCCGCCCGCCTCACCGCGACCGTCTCCACCGAACGGGCCGGCCGCTGCTCCGAGCCTCCGCGACCTGACGACCCGGTGCCTGTCGTCGCCGCGGCTGAGGCCGGACCACCTGCTCACCGAGTTCACCGACAAGAAGCTGGCTGCGCACCTGCTCCGGCTGCACCGCACCGCGTCCGAGGCGGAGACCGACCACGGCGTCACTACCCTGTTCGCCGCGTTCGGCTTCCTCAAGTGGTACGAGGATCCCAACAGCAAGGAAGAAGTCCGCTCGCCGCTGGTCCTCGTCCCGATCCGGCTCGGCCGCGAGTCGGTCGAGGCGGCGTGGACCCTCCGCGAGGAGGACGAGGAGCCGGTCACCAACCACTGCCTGGCCGAGTTGCTGGCGACCGACTTCAAGGTCCGGCTGCCGGCCGACGCCGAGATCGACTCCGACGGGCTGGAGGGTTTGACGGACTACCTGAATCGGGTGGCGGGGCTGGTGAAGTCCATGCCCGGCTGGGAGGTGGTCCCGGAGGCGGCCCTCGGGGTGTTCAACTTTCAGAAGCTCGCCATGTGGGAGGACCTCAAGCGGAACGCCGACCGGGTCAAGTCGCACGACCTGTGCCGGGCCATCGCCGGAGACCCGACGGTCGCCCTCCGGCCGCCGGCGGGGCTGGTGTCGGCCGCGGACCTGGACGAACTGGTCCCGCCCGAAAAAGTCACCCACATCCTGGACGCCGACAGCAGCCAGCATGAGGGGATCGAGGCGATCAAGCGGGGGGCGAACGTGGTGATCGACGGTCCGCCCGGGACCGGCAAGAGCCAGACCATCGCCAACGCCATTGCCGAGTTGCTCGCCGACGGGAAGACGGTCCTGTTCGTGAGCGAGAAGACGGCCGCCCTGGACGTGGTGAAGGACCGGCTCGACAAGTGCGGGCTGGGCGACTTCTGCCTGGAGCTGCACAGCCACAAGGCGAACAAGCGGGAGGTGACCGCCGAACTCGGACGCTGCCTGGAGGTCGGCCCGGAGACCTACCCGGACGTCACGGCCGAACTGCGGCAACTGGCCGAGGACCGCGAGCGACTCAACACCTACGCGGACGAACTCCACCGCCCGCGGCCGCCGCTGGGGCTGACGGCGTTCCAGGCCCACGGCGAACTCGCCCGGCTGGCGAACCTCCCCGATTCAACACGGTGGACGGCCCCGGACGTGTTTGCCCGCGACGCCGACTACCTCCGGCGAGCGACCGACACGCTCGGTGGGCTGACCAAATGCCGCCCGGTGATCGAGGACCCGACCGGTCACCCGTGGCGGGGGTGCCGGGTCGCGGCCGTCACCCAGACCGGCCTCGACGACGCCCGCTACCACCTCGACCGGCTCGCGGCCGCCACCGTCCGGCTGAATGACGGGACCACGCTCGCCGACCTGGCGTTGGAGGGGCCGGCGGACACGGTCTCCCGGTGGCAGCAAGCTGTGGCCTTCGCCCGGTCGGTCCTCGACGTGCCACCGGTGCCGGCCACCTGGTTCGAGGCCGACCCGCAGACGGCCGTCGCCGCGGCGGCGGGCCTGCACGCCGCGACCACGCGAGCCCGAGAGCTGGCCGGCCGGCTCGGCGGTTTCTCCCCGGAGGCCGTCCGGGCACTCACGCCGGAAGCCGCATCCGAACTTGCCGCTGGACTCAAGCCTCCGCACGAACTGCTGGCGAACGGCCCGGCCCTGTCCGCCCGCGAACGGATCGGAGCCCTGCGGGCCATCGCCGAGCGGCTGAACGCGACGATCCCGCTTGTCACAGCCCTTACCGACACCTTCCAACTGCTGGCGTCCGCCTTGCGACTGCCCGGAACGTCCCACCCCGTGGCCCAGGCCCGGAAGGTGGCCGAGGTCGCCGTCGAGGTGGCCGACGGCCCGCCGGTCGCCGCGTCCTGGTGGGAGCCGACACGGCGGGCCGAGCTTCAGAGCGTGGTGGCCCGGGCGGCCGAGGACGACGCAGCGGCGGGAGCCCTGCGGGCGAGGCTGGTCGCCACTTTCGCCCCCGCGGCGTTCGCCCCGGACGCCGCGGCGACCGTTCGCGACGCGGCCGGGTCGATCGGTTCGTTCTGGCGACGACTCTTCCCAGGCTGGGGAACACTGCGGCAACAGGTCGCCGACTGGTACGTCGGGGCCGTCCCAGACCGGGCGAGGATGGCGGCAGACCTGAACGAACTCGCCGAGTACCACCGGCGGGCGGACCACGTCCGGCAGGTCGAGGTCGGCTACGCCGCGGACCTCGTCCCCGGGCCGGCCGGCCGACCCGACTGGGCCGCGACCGCCGAGAACCTGAAGGCCGTCGAACGGTTCGAGAAGTGGAAGCTGCCCGCCGAGTTGAAGACGGCCCTCGCCCCGTCCGGCGGCCTGGACCGCGCGGCACTGACAGACGCGGCCAGGCAAGTGATCCAGTCGGAGGCCGAGATCCAATCGGCCTGGGCGGCGTTGCTGACGACCTACGCCCCCAGGGATGCGGCCAACGCCCTGAAACAGTCGCCGGGCGAGCTGACTAACACGATCCAGGCGGACGCCCGGACCGCGGAGTCGGAAGCCACCGCCCTGGAGCGGGTCGTCTCGCTGCTCCGCGACGGCCAGGACCTGCGGGGCGAGGCCCGGTCGGCTCGCACCGGCGAGTTGCTCGAACTCGTCTCCGCCCGCTCACAGGCGTCGTACCACGCCCGGCAACTGGGAGTCAACGATTCTCCCGAAGCGGTCGAAGCGAAGGACTGGTCAACCTGGGCGGAAACGGCGGAGAAGCTGTCCGCATTCCTGAGGCAGACGGCCCGCCCGCCTTCACCGCGAACGATCGCCGCGTGGACTGATCTGGAGGTCCGCGACCGCGTCACGGCCGCCGTCCGGCTCTCGGACGCGGTGACGCAGGACGGGTTCGACGAGTCGTGGGGCTCCGTCGCCGGCGGCCTGTTCGACCCGGACACCGCGGCGTCGGACGGCATCACCCTGTCGGCCGCGTCGATCCCGGACCTGGCCCGCTGGTCGCGGGCGAGGTTGGCCGACACGCACCGGCTTGAGGAGTGGGTGCGGTACGTCCAGGTCCGGCGGGACGCGGCCGCCCTGGGGATCGAGTCGGTGGTCGCGGAGGTGTGCGGCGGGCGGGTCGCCATCGACCACGCGGCCGCGACGTTCCGCAAGCGGTTCCTCGGGCTGTGGCTGGACGCCCTGTACGAGCGGGTGCCGGCCCTCCGCGAGTTCGCGGCCGACGACCACGACGAACGGGTCGAGCGCTTCGTGCGACTCGACAGGCGGTCGATCGCCCTGGCCCCGGCCCGCCTCCGCTCCTCTCTGCTGGCGCACCCCAACCGCCCCACGACCGACGGGGCCGCCCCGCCCTCGTCCGAACTGGGCATCCTGCTGCGGGAGGCGAACAAAAAGCGGCGGCACCTGCCGCTCCGCAAGCTGTTCACCCAGGTGCCGACCGTCCTGTCGCGGCTCAAGCCGTGCCTGATGATGAGCCCGTTGGCGGTCAGCACCTACCTGAACTCGCCGGATGTGCAGTTCGACGTGGTCATCTTCGATGAGGCGTCGCAGGTCCGCCCGCACGACGCCGTGTGTGCGGTGTACCGCGGCCGCCAGATCGTCGTGGCTGGCGACCCGAAGCAGTTACCCCCGACCGACTTCTTCACCCGCTCAACCGCCGACGACCCGGACGCGGAGGAGGCCGACGACGGCACGGCCGGGTTCGAGAGCGTGCTGGACGTCTGCCTGTCCCTGGGACTGACCCGCAAGCGGCTCAAGTGGCACTACCGCAGCCGGCACGAGGGGCTGATCGCGTTCTCCAACAAGTTCTTTTACAACAACGATCTGGTCACCTTCCCGAGCGTGGACGACGGCTCCCACCCGGCGGTCCGCTTCGAGTTTGTGAAGGACGGCCGGTTCGAGGACGGGGTGAACGTCATCGAGGCCCGGCGGACGGCCGAGCGGGTCATCGCCCACTTCCGCACGACCCCGGACCGAAGCCTCGGGGTGATCGCGTTCTCCCAGCAGCAGCAGAACCGCATCCTGGACGAGCTGGAGGCCCTGCGGCGGGCGAACCCGGACGTGGAGGGGTACTTCAAGGAAGACCGGGCCGAGCGGTTCTTCGTGAAGAACCTGGAGAACGTGCAGGGGGACGAACGCGACTTCATCATCCTGTCGGTTGGGTACGGGCCGGACGCGGCCGGCAAGGTGGCGATGCGGTTCGGGCCACTCAACCGTCAGGGCGGGGAGCGGCGGCTGAACGTGGCAGTCACGCGGGCCAGGTACACCATGTCTGTGGTCGCGTCGATGACCGCGGCCGACATCGATCTCGGCCGCACCCAGGCGGACGGCCCGCGGCTGCTCAAGGCGTTCCTCGACTACGCCGAGCGGGGGCCGAAGGCGTTGGCCGAGGCGATCTCCGGGGCGAACGCCGCCGGGTTCGACTCGCCGTTCGAGCAGGAGGTCCACGACGAGCTGCGGCGGCGGGGTCTGACGGTCCACCGGCAGGTCGGGTGCGGCGGGTTCAAGATCGACCTGGCTGTGACCGACCCGACCGCGGGCGGCCGGTATCTGCTGGGGGTGGAGTGCGACGGGGCCACCTACCACTCGTCCGCGACGGCCCGGGACCGCGACCGCCTGCGGCAGGCGGTGCTGGAGGGGCTCGGGTGGCGGCTGTGCCGGATCTGGTCCACCGACTGGCTGCGGAACCGGGAGAAGCAGGTACAGCGGGTGCTGGCCGCGGTCGAGGCGGCCCGGCAGCCGCGTCCGGCCCCGCCCGAGCCGCCGAAAGCCCCGCCCGCGACCGACCGACCGCCGGTCGCGAAGCCCGTCCCGGTGGCGGCCCCCGCGTTCGCCACCATCGAGGAGGTGCCGGAGAAGGTCATCCGCACGGATCTGGCGGGCCTGCTGACCGAGTACGGTTCGACCAAGCCGACGGACCTGTGCAAGGCGGTCTCGCAACGCCTGGGCTTCAAGCGGTTCGGGACGAAGATCCAGGCCCGCATCGAGACCGCGTTGGACGCCCTCACGCGAGAAGGGAAGGTGCAACGTCAGGACGACGGCCGCATCAAGGGAGTCTGACAGACCCACCGATCCTCGCCGACACGTTGGAAGAGGCCAGATGCGACAACGCCGACATCCTGCCCACCTTCGGGGCGATGGGCCACACGTCCGCGGGTGCTGCGCGGTCGATCTGGTGCCGGGGGTGTGACCGAAGCGGCCGTACCGGAACCCCCACAGGCCGCGAGACAGCGGTCCCCTCACCTACCGACGTTGTGTCCGGGCACCCGAGTCGCCACCCTTTGCGGTCGGACTTCGCGACCCAGGGGGCACGACATGCGGGGAACCGGGCCAGTGACGCTGAACGGGGTGGCAGTGTACGCCTACTTCACCGCGACCGAAGGTGCGACGATCCGGCTCCGGGTGTCGGTGGACGAGTCGGACCGACTCGGCCTGTCCGAGGGCCACCGGGTCCGGGTGGGGCTGCCCGACCGGGAGCCGGTCGAGGTGCTGGTGACCGAGGTACGTTGGGTTCCGCCGGTCGTCTGGCTGGACCTCCGGCCACTGGCCTGAGGCTGGCCGAACACCGCTTCGGCCTACGAGGTCGCCGACGAGCACCTGAAGGAGTGGGTCGAGTTCCTCCGGCGCTGCGGCGAGTTCGAGGTGTGGCAACCGCCCATGACCAGGCAGAACCGCGTCACGCCCTTCGGCGACATCGTGGCAACCCCGGACCGGGGCACCCTCATGGGCAACCGGGGGTTGCTGCACGACGCCGGCGGCCGCATTCGAAGGGCATGGCAACTCCGGCGGTGGATCGTCTGCGTGCTGGAGTTCAAGGAGCGACGCCGTCAGGTCATGACGCCGGGCCGGTACACGGAGCTGTTCTTCCTGGACGAGGCGACCGGGCTGGCGGCCGGGCACCGGCCGTGTGCGGAGTGCCGCCGGACGCGGTACACTGCCTTCCGCACGGCGTGGGCCGCCCACCTGGGCCGCGACGGGTCGCCGCCCTCGGCCGGCGAGATCGACGACCGACTGCACGCCGAGCGGGTCGGCCCGGATCGCAGCAAGCGGATCTTCCTGGCCAGACTGGATGACCTGCCGGACGGCGTGTTCATCCAACACTCCGAGCAGCAGGAAGTGGCGTACCTGGTGTGGGGCGACGGGCTGCTGGCCTGGTCGGCGGGCGGGTACACGCGACGGATCGACCGACCGACCGGGGCCGCCGTCCTGGTGCTGACTCCGGCCTCGACGGTGGGGGCGATCCGGGCCGGCTACGTCCCCGACGTCCACCCGTCGGCGGCGGCATGGCTCGACCGTCGGAGGTGAAATGATCCCACTCCACTGCGACCCGTACTTCACCTTCCGCTTCGCCGACGACCGGCTCGTCCCCCGGTTCCACCTGGAGGGCATCGAGGCCGGGCGGCGGGTGGACGTGTTCCGCATCGACCCGGCCACCGGCGTGCGGCTCGGCCTGCTGACGACCGGGCTGACGGGCGACGGCGGGTGGGTGGACGTGAAGGAACCGATCACCGTCCGGGCCGGGGACGCCTTCGTCGCCGTGCCGGGGGAGGCCGACGCATGACGAACGACACCCCCGCCGCCCGGACGGTCCGTGCGGCGGTCGTGCAGTCGGCCCCGGTGCTGTTCGACACGCCCCGGACGCTCGACAAGCTCGCCGCCCTCACGGCCGACGCCGCCCGCAAGGGGGCCGAACTGGTCGTCTTCCCCGAAGCGTTCGTCGGCGGCTACCCGAAGGGCCTCGACTTCGGCGTGCGCCTCGGCGTCCGGTCCCCGGAAGGGCGGGACGAGTTCCGCCGCTACTTCGAGAACGCCATCGACGTGCCCGGACCGGCGACCGAGCGGATCGGATCGGTCGCAAAGCAGCACGCCACCCACCTTGTCGCTGGGGTGATCGAGCGGCAGGGCGGCACCCTGTACTGCTCGTCACTCATGTTCGGACCCGACGGCCGACTGCTCGGCACGCACCGGAAGCTGATGCCGACCGCCATGGAGCGGGTGATCTGGGGGACCGGGGACGGGTCCACGCTGCCCGTCATCGACACGCCGCTGGGCCGGATCGGGTCGGTCATCTGCTGGGAGAACTACATGCCCCTGCTGCGGACGGCGATATACGCCAAAGGGGTGGATCTGTACTGTGCCGTCACCGTGGACGACCGGGAGACGTGGGTGCCCACGGTCCGCCACATCGCCCTCGAAGGCCGGTGCTTCGTCCTGTCGGCGTGCCAGGCGGTGCGGCGGGCCGACCTGCCGCCCGGCTACCCGACCGGGCGGTTCCCGGCCGACCAGGAGTGGCTGATCCGGGGCGGCAGTTGCGTCGTCGGCCCGCTCGGACAACTGCTGGCCGGGCCGGTGTACGGCGAGGAGTGCGTGCTGGTCGCCGACCTGGACTTGGCCGACCTCGTGCGGGCGAAGTTCGACTTCGACGTGGTGGGCCACTACGCCCGGCCCGACGTGTTTCGGATGACCGTCAACGAGGCGGCGGCGAGACCGGTGGCGTTCACGAGCGATCCCGACACGGCCGGATCGAGCCACGAGTCGGCAAGTCACTTGCTCACGCTGCTCGAAGTGGCCGGGCGGTTCGCCGTGTGCAAGCTGCCACCCGGCGCGGCGATCCCGGCCTGGGCCACGGCGGGGGATGTGTTCAGCATCAGCCGCACGGCCGACGAGGTGTCGGTGGTGTGCCGCGAGGAAATGGTTCCCGAGGGGACGCAGTGCGAGAAGGGTTGGCGGTGCGTGCGTGTGGCCGGGTCGATGCCATTCACCCAGGTCGGAGTGCTGGCCTCGCTGACGACGCCGGTGGCGAGGGCCGGGGTCGGCGTGTTCGCCTTTTCGACGTTCGACACCGACTACCTGCTCGTCAAGGAGGCGGACTTCCCGCAGGCCGCTGCCGCCCTGCGAGCGGCCGGGCATCGGGTAGAGGGGGTGCGTCCGTGACCGCCAGCGACCGTGTTCGGCTTCGACCGGTCGAGCCGGGCGACCTGCCCCGGATGTTCGACCTGCAACTGGACCCGGACTCGAACCGGATGGCGGTCACGATCCCCCGGACCCGGGAGGTGTTCGACTCGCACTGGGCGATGGTGCTGAGCGACCCGGGCATCACCGCCAGAGTGATCCTCGTCGGCGAGGAGGTGGTCGGGATCATCTCCTGCTTCCCTCGGGACGGCCAGGATCACGTCGGGTACTGGATCGACCAGGCGTTCTGGGGCCGGGGGATCGCCAGCCGGGCGTTGCACCTGCTGCTGCGGGAAGTTGCCAGGCGTCCGCTGGTCGCCACCGCCGCCACCAGCAACGGGGCGTCCCTGCGAATCCTCCAGAAGTGCGGGTTCGTCGTCGAACAGGTCCGCCTCTCGCCCGCCAGTGATCGTTACCCCGAGTGCGAGGAAGCCGTCCTCGTGCTGCGGTAAGCACCCTGACGGGAGGAGTCACATGACGACCGGCAGTGGCTTGGGACGGTGTCGAGCGGGCGGCCGTACCTGTGTCGGTTGGCACGCGAAGACTGCCGATTCGGGCTGATCGCTCGGACGACAGTGAACCCGCTGGCACGGCTCCTGGCAGCACGGCTAAGATGAGTGCGTCCAATCGCCGCTGACCGGGATCGCTCCCATGTCACAGCCCGCCGCTCCCGACCGTCGGAGCTTCCTCCGCACCGCCGCGGGCGGGATCGCCGCCGGCGGGATGTTGTCCCTCGGCTTCGACCTGCGGGCCGCCCAGGCCGAGACCCGGCGGTTCAAGTTCGCCCACACCCGCGAGGTGCCCAGCGTCTGCCCGTACTGCGCCGTTGGATGCGGGTTGCTCGTGTCGGTGAAGGATGGGCAGGTCGTCAACATCGAGGGGAACCCGGACAGCCCGATCAACCGCGGCACCCTGTGCCCCAAGGGGGCGGCGACGTACCAGCTCATGGTCAACCCGAACCGGGCCACGAGGGTCTGGTACCGCGCGCCCGGGGCGACCGAGTGGGACACGTCGAAGACCCTCGACTGGGCGATGGGCCGGATCGCCAACCTGACGAAGCAGACCCGCGACGCGACGTTCGTCGAGTCGGTGCAGATGCCGACGCCGGACGGCAAGTCTCAGGACCGGCGGGTCAACCACACCCGGGCGATCGTCTCGCTCGGCGGCGCCACTCTGGACATCGAGTGGAACTACGTCCAGGCGAAGCTGATGCGGGCGCTCGGGGTGGTGGGGATCGAGAACCAGGCCCGGATCTGACACAGCTCGACCGTGCCCGGTCTGGGCACCTCGTTCGGACGGGGCGGGGCCGCCAACCCGCACATGGACCTGAAGCACTCGGACTGCGTGTTCATCATGGGATCGAACATGGCCGAGTGTCACCCGGTCGCGTTCCGCTGGGTGGTCGAGGCCAAGACGCGACCCGACAACCCGGCCGAGGTGATCCACGTCGATCCGCGGTTCACCCGCACCTCGGCTCTAGCGACCCACTACGCGCCGATCCGGGCCGGCTCGGACATCGTGTTCCTGGGCGCGCTCATCAAGTCTGTCTGCGACCGGCTGGAGCCGATCTTCGAGAAGGGCGAGGACCAGCTCACCACGCGGGACCGGTTCCACCGCGACTACCTCGTCTGCTACACCAACGCGGCGACGCTCCTGACGGACGACTTCAAGGACACGGACGAGAACGGCGCGGCCGGCCTCTTCTCTGGGTGGGACGCCGAGAACCGGGTCTACGACGTGACGAAGTGGCGGTACGACAACGGCACCCCGACCGGGATGGTGAAGCCGGCCCGCATCACCTCCGACGACAAGGGCGGGTTGCCGCCATCGAAGCCGGTGCCGAAGGGGACACCGCTTTCCCAGGTGGTGAAGGAGGAGGTGCCGCCGCCGGCGAAGACGGACGCCAGCCTCCGCGACCCGAAGTGCGTCTGGCAGGCGCTCCGCCGGCACTACACGCGGTACACGCCGGAGTTGGTGGAGGAGGTCTGCGGCTGCCCGCGCGAGACGTTCGACAGGATCGCGGAGGCGGTCTGGGCGAACTCCGGGCCGGACCGCACGACCGCGATCTGCTACGCCGTCGGGTGGACCCAGCACACGGTCGGTGTGCAGATCATCCGGGCCGCCGCGATACTGCAACTGCTGCTCGGGAACGTCGGCCGGCCGGGCGGCGGGATCGTGGCGCTGCGAGGCCACGCGTCGATCCAGGGTTCTACAGACATCGCCACGCTGTACGACCTGCACCCGGGCTACCTCAAGACGCCGAGCGCCCTGCGGCACAACCAGAACCTCGCCGAGTACGTCAAGGACCAGGTGGTCGCGTCGTCGTTCTGGTCGAACTTCCCGGCGTACATCGTCAGCCAGCTCAAGGCATGGTTCGGCGAAGCGGCGACGAAAGAGAACGACTTCGGGTTCGACTGGCTGCCACAGATCACCGGCGACCACTCGCACCAGCAGCTCTTCGTCGAGATGATGCAGGGGGCGGTGAAGGGGTTCTTCGCCCTCGGCCAGAACCCGGCCGTCGGCGGTCAGAACGCCTCCCTCCAGCGCAAGGCGCTGGCCAAGCTTGACTGGCTGGTGGTCCGCGACCTGTACGAGACGGAGACGGCGAGCTTCTGGAAGGACTCCCCCGAGGTTCGCGACGGGACGCTGCGGCCGCAGGACATCAAGACGGAAGTGTTCTTCCTCCCCAGCTCCGGCATCACGGAGGCGGACGGCGGCCTGACCAACACGCAGCGGTTGATCCAGTACCACGAGAAGGCCGTTGACCCGCCGGGGGACGCCCGGTCGGACGTGTGGTTCACCGTCCACCTGGGGCTGCGGCTGAAGGAACTCTACAAGGACAGCACGCTGCCGCGCGACCGGCCCATCCAGGCGCTGGTGTGGGACTACATCGACCCGCACGAGAACGAGCGGTGGCGCATCAAGGACGAGCCGTCCGCCCACTTGATCCTCAAGGAGATCAACGGCTACCACTGGTCGCCCGGCGGCCTGAAGGCGGGCATGCCGGTCGCTTCGTTCAACGAACTGAAGGACGACGCCTCGACGGCGTGCGGGGCGTGGATTTACTCGGGCATTTATGCCCCGACCCCGGAGGAGCCGGGCGGCCACAACTTCGCCGCCAACCGCCAGGGGGACGACTGGGTGGCGCTGGGGTGGGGGTTCTCGTGGCCGGCCAACCGGCGGGTGCTGTACAACCGGGCGTCGGCCGATCTCCGGGGCCAGCCGTGGCCGAAGGAGGCCCGGCTCGCCCGGCGGTTCGGCAAGCCGGGGGCGCGCGGCTACGTTTACTGGGATCCGGGACTGAAGAAGTGGACCGGCCTCGACGTGCCGGACTTCGCAGCGACCAAACCACCGGACGCCCGGGGGAAGCCGGACGGCGTCGGGCTGGAGACGCACGACGGGGTGTCGCCGTTCATCATGCAGGCGGACGGCAAGGGGTGGCTGTACGCCCCGGTCGGTCTCAAGGACGGACCGTTACCGACCCACTACGAGCCGTACGAGTCGCCGCTGACGAACGCCGTCTACAAACAGCAGGCGAACCCGGTCGTGGTGACGTGGCAGGTGCCGGGGAACACCTACGCCCCGGTCGGCTCACCGGAGTACCCGCACGTCTGCTCGACGTACCGGCTGACCGAGCACCACCTGTCCGGGGTGATGAGCCGGTGGGTGCCGTGGCTGGCCGAGCTGATGCCGGAGTTGTTCTGCGAGATCAGCCCGGAACTGGCGGCCGAGGTCGGGGTGGGGAACACCGAGTTCGTGCGGGTGACGACGCCCCGCGGGTCGATCCGGGCGAAGGCGCTGGTCACAAGGCGGATGCGGCCGCTGACCGTGCAGGGGCGGGTGATCCACCACGTCGGGTTGCCGTGGCACTGGGGGTACAAGGGGGTCAGCACCGGGGACGTGGTCAACGACCTGGTGGCGCTGGTCGGCGACCCGAACGTGGCGATCCACGAGGCCAAGGTGTTCGTCTGCCGGCTGGAGAAGGCGGGGTGACCGATGGCGCAAGCGGTCGGGTTCTTCACCGACATCACGGTGTGCATCGGCTGTAAGGCGTGCCAGGTGGCCTGCCACCAGTGGAACGACCTGCCCGCGTGGGAGGACCGGCCCGACGGCCGGGTGAGCCTACCGGTCCTCAGCGGCGACAGCTACGACAACACCCGCTCCCTGTCCGCGGTGAACTGGCGACACGTCAAGTTCATCGAGCAGTTCAGCCCGAACGCGCAGCGGTCCGAGTCGGCGTGGCTGATGATGTCCGACGTGTGCAAGCACTGCGCGCACGCCCCGTGCCTGGAGGTCTGCCCGACCGGGGCGATCGTCCGCACCGAGTTCGACACCGTCTACATCCAGGAGCCGGCGTGCAACGGCTGCCGGGACTGCGTGGCGGCGTGCCCGTTCGGCGTCATCCACATGAGCGAGACGCGCGGCATCGCCCAGAAGTGTACGTTCTGCTACGACCGGCTCAAGCACGGGCTGCCGCCGGCCTGCGCCCAGGCGTGCCCGACGCAGTCCATCAAATTCGGCCCGCTGCACCAACTCCAGCAGGAGGCGCACCAGCGGCTGGCGCAACTCCGCAGGCAGGGCGTGACCGACGCCCGGCTGTACGGGGCCGACGGCGAGGTGCTCGGCGGGCTGAACGCCTTCTACCTGCTCCGCGGGGCCCCGGAAGTATACGGCCTGCCGGCGGACCCGAAGATGCCGAGCACGACCGTCCCGCGGTCCACCTTCTGGGCGGCGCTGACCGGCATCGCGGTGGCGCTCGGGGCGCTGTTCAAGTTCCGGGAGCGGACCAGACGGCCGCCGCACACGCCACTCGCCGACCCCGCCCCGGGGGTGTCGGTATGAACCTCTTCGTCGCCGACCCGCACTGGTACGGCTGGGTCGTGGCGTACTTCTTCCTCGGCGGGATCGCCGCCGGGGCGTACCTGCTCGCCTGCCTCATCGAGTGGTTCGGCACCGACGACGACGCCCGACTGGCCCGGGTCGCCCACTGGATCGCGCTGCCCCTGATCCTGCTGTGCGCGGTCTTCCTCATTGTGGACCTCCACCGGCCGGAGCGGTTCTGGCACATGATCTTCAAGAGCGAGGTGACGAAGCAGGCGTTCGCCGAGGGGTTCCCGTTCACCGCGACTGGGTGGCGCTGGGCGGCGGACTCGCTCATGTTCAAGCCGTGGTCGCCGATGTCGTCCGGGTCGTGGGGCCTGAGCGTCTTCGGGGCGTGCGCGGCCGTCTCGTTCCTGGTCGCGGTCCGGCCACACTGGCGGGCAGTGCGGTGGATCAACCGGCCGTGGGTGATGCACGCCGTCCGCGCGGTCGGCGTCCTCGCCGCGGTCTACGTCGGATCGTATACGGGGGCACTGCTGTCCGCCACGAGTCAGCCGGTCTGGAGCGACACCACCTGGCTGTCGCCGCTGTTCCTGGCGTCGTCGGTGTCCACCGGGCTAGCGGCGATGGTACTGCTCGCCCGGTGGAAGCGCGTCGGTACGCCGGAAGCTCGGCACAAGCTGGAGTCGGCCGACCTGTGGGCGGTCGGGCTGGAGGCGGTACTGCTCGCCGCGTTCCTTGTCTCGCTTGGCGCGTACCTGGAGCCGATGATGTTCACCGTCTCCGGGAACCTGCTTGTTTTCGGCACGGTGCTCGCCGGGCTGGCGGCCCCGCTGGTGATCCACCGGGTTTACGGTGAACGGGGGTGGTCGCAGGCGGCGGCCGCGGTGTGCGTACTTATCGGCGGGCTGTGCCTGCGGACCGGGGCGGTGACGGTCAACGCGGAACTGCTCGCCCGCGGCCCGGCGGCGGCGGCCGGGATCAGCCCGGAGCAGACCCGCCGCGTCGGCCAGCCCGGCGCCGACCCCGGCAACCGCATGCCGGAAGTCCCCTCGCGCACCAAGCTCCCGGGTGAGCCGTGACGCGACCCAGAGACTTCGCACTGTTCCTGCTCGGCTCCGGGGACGCCGCCCCCAGGCAACGCGCCCGCGACCAGCAGGCCGACGCCGCAGGACTGGCACTGAAGCGGCGGGTGTTGGCCGCGGTCGTTTCCCGCGACCCGGAGCCGGACGATTTGGAAACGGCACTCATCGAGATCGTGGACGAGTTCGGGCCGCCGAGCGGGCCGACGCGCGCGGTGGCGTTGTCGGTGCTGGAGGAGTGGCGGTTCGCGGCCAACTCGCCGGGGTGGGTGCCGCACCTGCTCGGGGAGGCGGTCAACCCGCCGCAGCGGCAGAAGGGGAACCGGCGTGGCGGAAACCTTCCTGCGTAGGTGGTTCGGCGGTAAGCCGACCGCATCCGCCGCCGACGAGGCCCGGGCGGAGATCGACCGCCTCCTCGCCGACCGGCCGAGCTACAGCGGCCCGCTGACGTGGCTGCGAGCGGTGACGGATGAACTGACCCCCGTCGCCGGGTACATCGCCGCGACCCTCCCCGAACCAGAAGCGGCGCGGGATAAGCTGGCGGCCGGCGAACCGCTGCTGCGCGGCCTGGGGGTCGTGGTCGAGGACCGTCAGTTCGCCCGGCGGTGGAAGCGGCTCTGCGAAGCGCTCAACGAGTCCCAACCCGGCGCCGCCTCGCCGGCCCTCTCGAAGGTAGTGAGAAAACAACTGCTGGACGGGTCGGAGGTGCTGTCGGCACTCTTGAGAAACGACCCGCGGCCGATCGCGGACGTGGCCCGGAAGACGGAGTCCGACCCCGGGCTGGTCAGTATCCTGGTCCGGTTGACGCTGTTCCCCGGAATGGCGACAGTTCAGGAAACAGCCGCGTCGCCCCTTCGGGGAGTGGCATGGGACAGAGGGCATTGCCCGGTCTGTGGCGGTCCGCCGCTGCTCGGCGAGTTCCGCGGGCTGGACCAGTCGCGGTTCCTGCGGTGCGGATTGTGCGCGGCGTCGTGGGAGGTGCCGCGGCAGTGGTGCCCGGCATGCGGCAACCGGGACCACGAGTCGCTGGGGTTTCTGGCGAAAGAGGGCGAGGAGAGTCGCTACCGGGTGGCGACCTGCGACACCTGCCGGTCGGGCGTGAAGATGCTGTCCACGCTCTCGGCGCTGCCGCCACTGATGCTCCTCGTGGCCGACGCCGCCACGCTTCACCTCGACCTCGCGGCGGCCGACCACGGCTACCTGTGCCCACCGCCATCAGCCCACTGGCCAGAATGCAGGTGATTGACCTCACCAGCCGCCCTCTTCGATCAAACTCCTCAAGGCGTACGAGGCCCAGCGCGTCGCGAGCATCTCGTGGGTCGGATGGTCGGGGCCAGGCTGGACGCTGACGTCAGTCGGACCGGCCGGCGGGCTCTTGCTCGTCGTTCGCTTCGCGTCTCGGCCACAGGTTCAGTACGCCCAGCCCCCCGGCGAT
>DATLIF010000622.1:0-9209 GCA_035539575.1 Fimbriiglobus sp.
GGGTATGGCTGGGGCGGGTACGGCTACGGCTATCCGCGCTACGGGTACGGCTGGGGCGGGTACGGGTACGGGCTGGGCTACTCCAGCTTCTACCGGCCGGGGTTCGCCATCTCGGTCTACTCGGCCCCGCGGGTCTATTACCCGACGTATAGCTACGGGTACTCGGCGTTCGATCCGTGGTGCGACTGGTCCACGATCGGTGGACTGGCCAGCACGGTCCGCACGCCGGCGACGGTGCTCGGCACCGTGAGCGGGTCGCAGTCAGTCCCGGCTCCGATGCCGTCCGCGTCGAACGGGACGGCGCAGCAACTCCCGCCGCCGACGCCGCTGGGCCAGCGTGTGCCGGAAGTGAGGCCCCCGACCCCGAACAACACGTTCCGCTACGACGGCGGCCCGTCCGCCCCGGTCCCGATGCCGATGCCGGATACGAGCCCGGCGCCGAAGACGATCGAGCCGGCCCAGGAGCAGCCGACGTCAGTGCCGATCTCGCTGCCCGCGCGGAAGCCGGCGTACAAGTACCCGGCCTACGGGGACAGGAAGTGAAGCGATGGCACGCGGATGACGCGGATTTCAGCGCGGATGAGCGCGGATCAGAAAAAAGAGATTGAAGGCAGGATCAGGAACGGGTCCGAAATCCTGTCTTCCATCCCTGCCTTCTGATCCGCGTGTATCCGCGCTGAAATCCGCGTCATCCGCGTGCCATTCTTGATTCTTACTCCCCCGGCAGCGGGTCGCTGGCGCCGCCGGCGATGGTGAATAGCCCTTCCAGCACCGCCGGACTGGTGCGGTCGGTCAGGAACCGGACCGAGCCGTCCGCGAACGCGAAGTTGCCGCCGTTCGGGTGGTTGCCGCCGAACTGACCCCCGCTGCCGATCGGCGGCCGCGCTCCCGTCTCCAGCGTCCGCACCGTGGCCCGACCGCCGCGGGCCCACGGGCCGAGGTCGGTAGACACCTCCGCGAACAGCACGCTGTGACTCAGCCCGTCGGTGATCGAAGCGTAGGGGGTTGGCGCGTCGTAGCGGAAGCACCCGGCCCGCGGCGGTGCGGTCGGCGGCCACCGTTCGGCGGAGAGGGGCAGGGACGCCGCGTCCGGGCCGACGCCGCCGGCGCCGATGTACTGCGTCAGCGCGGGGCCGGTGGTGGGCTCGGGCGGGTTGGCCAGGCAGGTCAGGATCGACAGCCGCGTTCGGGCCGCGGCGGCACCGGGCTCCGCGTCCCAGGCGGCTGCGAGGTCGAACTGTGTGAACAGTGACGCGGTGGCCTGCCTCCGCTGGTCGAACAGCGGCAGCAAGGGCACGACCCAGCTCAGGCGGCTCTCCGGCGGCAGCGCGGGGTTGACGACGGTGCCGGGCGGGACGCGGGCGTTCAGGGCCGGGACCGCCACACCGGCAACCGCCGCCGGCGGGGCGGTCAGCCCGTGCTGCTCGACCGCCTGCGCGAGGATGCGCAGGTTGTTCTCGCAGTAGGTGCGGTCCTGGGTCGCCCGGCCGCGGTTGATCCAGACGACGATCAACCCCGCGGCGAACAGCCCGAGCAGCACCAGCACCGCGACCCCGATCCGCCGGCTCATCGACAGCCCTCCGCGATCCGCGCTACTGGTGTTGGTTTACGGACCGGGCGGCGGACGGGTTCGGCCGCCGTCGGTACAATCCCGGGACCGTTCCCATCCGAAGGAGCATTCGCCATGCCCTCCCGCCTGCTCGTCCCGGCCATTGTCGCGGCCGCGGTCGCCGTCTGCCTGCCCGCCCGCGCGGACGACTCGAAGCCGGTCGTGCTGTTCAACGGCAAGGACCTGACCAACTTCTACACGTTCCTCGGCGCGCCGAAGAAGGGCGGCCCACTGCTCGGCAAGAACAACGACCCGAAGAAGGTGTTCACGGTGGTCGAGGAGGACGGCCAGCCGGCAATCCGCGTCAGCGGCGAGGTGTGGGGCTGCTTCACCACCGAGAAGGAGTTCGAGAACTACAAGCTGGTGGCCGAGTTCAAGTGGGGGAACAAGGCGTGGCCGCCACGGGACAAGGCGACGCGGGACAGCGGCGTGCTGGTCCACTGCGTCGGCCCGGACGGGGCGCACGGCGGGTTCTGGATGGAGTCGATCGAGGTCCAGTTGATCGAGGGCGGCACCGGGGACTTTATCGTCGTGGCCGGCAAGAAGACGGTCGGCCCGAAGATCACCTGCGAGGTCGAGGACCGGCCGACCGGCCCGAAGGGGGCGACGCAGCCGTACTACAAGGAGGGCGGCGCGAAGCGGGAGTTCAGCGGCGGCCGGGTGAACTGGTGGGGCCGCGATCCGATGTGGGAGGACAAACTCGGCTTCCGCGGTAAGCAGGACGTCGAGAAGCCGGTTGGCGAGTGGAACACGCTGGAAGTGACGTGCGCCGGCGACACCATCACGACCGTCCTTAACGGCAAGGTGGTGAACAAGGCGACGAATGTCTTCCCGACGAAGGGGAAGATCCTGTTCCAGTCCGAGGCGGCCGAGGTGTTCTTCCGCAAGATCGAGCTGACGCCGCTGGCGAAGAAGTAATTGTTTCGCGGTCCGGCCTGCGGCCGGCCGGGGACGCCTGCGGCGTCCCCGCTACACGATCTCGACGTGATTATTTCGTCGGGCACGCCAGCGCCAGCGCCGCCGTGGCCCAGGCACTGGCGCTGATCGAGATGAACTGGTTCTTCTCGTGTGGGAAGCCGCTCTCGTAGTACGGCTGGAACGGCCGGCTCCGAGACTTGACGAACCACGACCCGTCGGCTCGCTGGGTGCGGACAAGGTACGCCACGCCCTTGCGGTACGCCGGCGAGTCCGTCTTCTCGCCGCCGACCTCCGCCAGCGCCGCCAGCACCGTCCCGGTGGCGTAGGGGTCGCTCGGCATCTTGTCCGTCTGGGACCAGCCGCCGTCGGGCCGCTGGGCCGCGACCAACTCCCGCGCCGCCTTCGCCGTTGCCTTCTTCGCGCCGACCTCGGCCAGCGCCCGCATTCGGTAGACGCGGTCCTCGGTGTCCTTCGCAGGCGTCTCTGCGAGCCAGGCGCGGACGGTGCGAACCCGCTCGTTCACCCTGTCCTTTTGTTCCGGCGTGCCCCACGACTTCAGCCCGCGGAGCGCCAGGTAGTTCGCGGTGAAGACGCTCGCTTCGGACGGCGGGCGGTTGGACGTGGCCCGCCAGTGGTCCCGGTCAGCGTCGCGCTTCAGCAGGTACTCGACCACCGCGGCGGTCAGCTCGTCGGGCTTGTGGCCGGCCCGCTCCAGGGTGAACAGCAGCCACCCGGCGGTGTCCACCTGCCCGCCGGTGCCGCGGCCGGAGGTGTAGGCGTCCTTGTTGGACTCGATGAACTCGCGGAGGTGCTCGACCTGGCCGGCGATCAACTCCTCCTGGACCGTGAAGCCGCGGGCCTTCGCCGTGCGGAACGCGGCCATCGGGAACGCCTGGTTGTGGCAGGCGAAGCAGGTCTTCTGATCGACGTGCCCGGTCGCCCCGTCGGCGAGCAGCGGCAGCGCCCGCTCGACGGCTTGCCGGACCGCGGCCGGCGGCGGCGGGACGTGCGGCACCGCGAGCGCAAGGGCACAGCAGACAGCAGCGGGAGTCATGGGTGGCGTGTCCGTTCGGGTCCTGCTTCCAGTGGACGCGACCGGCCGGGTTTCGGCAAGCGGAAAGCGGCTACTCCAGGACCACGACGGGCCGGCCCGTCCGGGCGGATCGGGGCAGGGGCAGGGGCAGGAACCGCCCGATCGCGTACTGGCCGGGGCCGGCGATCATGGTCGGTGCGAACAGCCCGATCAGGGCCAGGTTGTACTCGAATCCCTGGTCGCTCAGGAAGAACCCGTTCTTGCCGTGGACCATCGCGATGGCGCCGATCATGATCACGATGTTCGCGGCGGCCGAGAAGCGGCTCAGAAAACCGAAGATTAGCCCCAGGCCGCCGAAGAACTCGCCGATTACGACGGGGTAGCCGATCGGCCCCATCATCTCGACCACCTTCTCCAGGCCCGGCCCGCCGAACGCCCCGAAGAGCTTCTGCGCGCCGTGGGCGGTCATGATGATTCCGCCGACGACCCGCACGATGAGCAACGCGAGGTCCACCGCCGGGCGGTCCAGGGATGGACTGGTTCCCGTACTCATCGCAACTTCCTCCCACGGCTCTGGACCGCGTCCGACGCCCGCCGGGGACGGTGGAACGAGCCTACGGGAGAAGATAGCGAGATTGCGCGATCAAGTCCGCGCCAGCTCCTCCGCGAGGCGGTCGAAGTTCTGCTCGTTCGCTTCGGCGACGAACGACTGCACCCTGTCGAACTCCTCCGCGGACTCGAACAGCATGCGCCAGGTGAGCCGGGTCTTGCCGCCCTCGTCGTCGAGGGTGATCGTCATGCGGAACCGGTGGACCGGCTCCAGGTGCTGGAAGACGACCCGCTCCGGCTCCGCGACCTCGACGAACACGCTTTCGTTCTGGTAGTCGGCGCCGTTCGGCGCGTGCATGGTGAGCCGCCAGGCGCCGCCCGGCCGCAGGTCGAACTCGTGGATCGTGTTCGTGAAGCCTCTCGGCCCCCACCAGCGGGCGAGGCGGTCCGGGTCGGCGAACGCCCGGAAGACGAGGTCACGCGGCGTGTCGAAGACGCGCGTGGAGACGATCTCGCGGTCGGCCGGCGCGGTCGGCTCGGTCATGTCGGCCTCCGTGGTCGATGGTCGTGGGATGTGCGGTTACTTCGCCGCCAGGAACTCCGCGAGCCGCTCCAGGGTCTGTTTGCCGCCCTCGACCGCACCGTATTTCTCCACGACGTGGTTCCGCTCCGCGGCCGTCTCGAAGACCATCCGCATGGTCAGCTCGGTCTTCCCGCCCCGGTCGGCGAAGGTCACGGTCGTGTGGAACTTCACGCCCTCCGTGTCCTCCTCGCCGGCGTGCTTGTAGGCCAGCCGTTCGGGCGGGGCGACCTCGAGGTAGATAATCCGATTCTTGTAGTCGGTGCCGTCCGGGCCGTGCATGACGAACCGCCAGACCCCGCCCGGCCGCACGTCCATCTCGTGCGTCGTGGTCGTGAAGCCCCGCGGCCCCCACCAGTGGGTGACGTGCTTCGGGTCGGTCCACGCCGCGAACACCAGCTCCCGCGGTGCGTCGTAGACGCGCGACTGGACGATCTCCCGGTCCGACGTGGCAGGCTCAGGTCTTGCGGTCATGCTTCGGCTCCCCCTTCTGGAGTTCGTTCAGGTACTCGCCCAGGCGGTCGAGGCTCTCCTCCCAGAACCGCTCGTAGGACTTGACCCAGTCGTGGATGGGCTTGAGGCGCTCGGCGTTGAGACGGTACAGCCGCTGGCGGCCCGAGCCGCGCACGCTGACCAGCCCAACCTCCTTGAGCACCCGCAGGTGCTTGGAGACCTGCGGCTGGCCCAGTCGCAGCGACGCGACCATATCGTTGACCGGCCGCTCGCCCCGGGCGAGCAGGTCGAGGATCTGCCGCCGCCGCGGTTCGGCGACCGCGTTGAAGGCGTCCGATGTCGTCGGCGAGCGGGCCATGCGGATAATATATACCCATATGGGTATGTTTCAAGCGAAGAGAACGGCCGGCATCAGCCGGCCGGTGGCACGCAGACCACCAGCCGGCTGACGCCGGCCGTTCGCCAGGGATTACAGCGCCGTCAGGTCACCGCTGAGCAGCCGTTCGGCGACGCGGGCGGCGGCGGGGCGGACCTCCTTCGCGGCCTCCTGCTCGTTCCAGAAGCACTTCAGCGCCATCTGCGCACACCGCTCCTGGAACTGGGCCGGCGTCTCCTGCAGGTCCGGGAAGCGGTCGATGAAGTCGAGCGTCTCCAGGTACTGCTTCTCGTACGCCCCGAGGATGCGCTTCGCCATCTTCTTCTTGTCGGCCGGCTCCATGTGGCCCAGCTCGACCGCCTTGTCGATCCGCCCGGGGCGGGTGCTGATGAACTCCACCGCCCCGTCCGGCAGCTTGCGCGGCTGACCCAGTGCCGGGTCGATCTTCGAGATGTCGTTGGTCGTGACGATCGTGAAGATCCCGTCCGACCGCTCGACCCCGTCGAGGCAGTTCAGGAGGCAGTCGAACGTCAACGGCGGCGCGAACAGCCCGCGGCCTCCGCCCTCCTCGCCGTCCTCCTTCTTCGGGGCGGGCATCATCATGGAGAACCCAGCGTTCTTGCGGGCGATGTTTTCCCGGCCGTGGAACACGTTATCGATGTCCTCGATCAGCGCGATGCACGGCACGTTCATCTGCATCTCGCTCCAGACCTTCATCAGCTCGTGGTTGCCCATCTCCGCGAGGTTGTAGACGTAGATCGGCATGTTCATGTCCTCGGCGAACGCCCGGGCCAGGGCGGTCTTGCCGGTGCCCGGCGGGCCGTAGAGCATCCAGCCGCGCTTCCAGGGGATGCCCTTCTCGCGGTACCAGTCGCGGGACTTCCGCCACAGCTCGATCTCCTTGATCAGGTCCTTGACCCGCTGCGGGAAGATCAGGTTGTCCAGCGCCTTGCCGCCGGCCGACGGCCGCTTGCCGAGCTGGTCGGGAGTGTGGTCGAGCAGCCGGTACGTCCCCTGCTGATACCAGGCCAGGCCGTTTGAACCGGAGTCGGTGTCGTCGTCCGATTCGTGCCGCCGCGGGACGTGGTGAATGACGAACCGGGTCTTGGCCTCCTCATCGGCGTCCTCGGCCGCCCAGGAGATCTGGTTGCGGACGGCGCACGCCTCGCGCAGGATCGTCTCCACATCCACGGTGCCGCGGACGAACGTGAGGGTCGAGTAGACCTTGGTCGCGGTGGAGTAGTGCGACTGCTCGGTCCCCTTGCCGGGGGTCTTCTTCTCCTGCTGGTTGGAGAACAGGAACGGGAACCAGCCGTTCCAGAGGATGAGCGTCCGGTTGCCGAACTGCTCGTAGGGAATGAGGCCGTAGCGGCCGTCGCGCTGGTACTCCCAGCTCGCACCGTACATGCGGTCGTAGTTCCGCGACCGCGGGAACCTGGCGATCAGGTACGCGGTCACCGCCTCGTGGCCGGCCTGCGTGGGGATCTCGATCCGCTGGATGAGCAGGCTCACCGCTCGCCACGCGAACGCCTTGATCTTATCCCACATGCCGGCCAGCAGCCCGATTACCGATGCCCCGGCCGCGAACTTCCAGATGCCGTCCATAGTGAGCACTTCCTCCCATACCGACCCGTGTACGGGTCGTAACTGTCGGACACGGGTTGCCGGGGTAGGTTCGCGGGATACCGGGCGGCGGGATGGTACCGATGCCGCCCGCGGATAAGCTACCGTCTAATCGTACGACTCCCCGCCCGGAGGATTATTCCGAAAATCCGCGCCGGGACCGAGGTCGGTAGCCGGTTTATCATGGACCCGGAAAGGGGTGCTGCATGACCACCGTCCGCGTCCTGCTGTCGCAGATCGCCCATGGCCGCAGCGGGGACAAGGGGAACCACGCCAACGTCGCGGTGATCACCTACACCGACGCCGGGTTCGCCTGGCTGCGCGAGCGCCTGACGGCCGAGGTGGTGGCGGCGTACTTCGCCCCGCTGAACCCGAGCCGGGTGGAGCGGTTCGAGGCGGCGAACGTCCGCGGGCTGAACTTCCTGCTCCACGACGCCCTGGCCGGCGGCGCCAGCCGGTCGCTGCGGTCGGACACCCAGGGCAAGACGTACGCGCTGGCCCTGTTGCAGATGCCGATCGACGTGCCGGCGGATCATGCGGACATGGTGCGACCAGTGTAGTAGGCACACTCCGTGTGCCGTTCTTCCTGGACGTGAAGAACGGCACACGGAGTGTGCCTACTACACTAAAGGCATGCCTTCCGGCGAGTTCGATTTCATCCGCTGGGTTCGCGACCGCACGGCGGCCGATCCGCGGGTGCTGGTCGGCCCCGGCGACGACTGCGCCGTCCTGACCCCGACACGGCGGCCAACGTTCGTCACCACCGACGTGCTGACCGACGGCGTGGACTTCCGCCTCGCCGAGGTCGGCGGCTGGGCGGTCGGCCGCAAGGCGATGGCGGCCAACGTCAGCGACATCGCGGCGATGGCCGGGTCGCCGACGGCCGCGGTCGTCGGGGTCGTGCTGCCGAACGCCGGCAACTCGCGGCAACTCGCGGAGGGGCTTTACGCCGGTCTACGCGAGGTGGCCGACGCATTCGACTTCCCCATCGTCGGCGGGGACACGAACACCTGGTCCGATGGACTGGTCGTGTCCGTGACGCTGCTCGGCGAGGCGACCGGCCGCGGCCCGGTCACCCGCGGCGGCGCGAAGCCGGGGGACTGGGTGTTCGTCACCGGTCCGTGCGGCGGCAGCATCCTCGGCCGGCACCTGTCACCGACGCCGCGCGTCCGGGAGGCGCTGGCTCTGCACGTCACGGTCGAGTTACACGCGATGATCGACGTCAGCGACGGGCTGGCCGCGGACCTGTCGCACATCCTGGAGGAGAGCCGCTGCGGCGCGGTCGTCCTCGCCGACGCGGTCCCGGTTCACCCGGACGCCATCACGTTGAGCCAGCGAACGGGGAAGAGGCCGCTGGAGCACGCCCTCGGCGACGGCGAGGACTTCGAGCTGGTCTTCACGGTCTCCGCGTCAGACGGAGAGCGGCTGTTGCGGGAGCGACCAGTCCCCGGACTTGCGAAGATTGGCGAGTGTGTGGAGTCGGGGCTGTGGCTGGATGAGGGCGGAGCCCGCCGGCCGTTGGCCCCGACGGGCTGGGTGCATCCGGTGTAGGGCGGGTCACGTCCCCAGCGCCGACCGGCCGACCAGCGCAGTCAGCAGTGCCACCACCGCGAAGACGAGCAGCACCAGCATCACCTGGATCACGACCCGGAACACGCAGAAGAACATCTGCTGATGCCGCAGACCGGTCATCAGGTGCGTGATGTCGTACCGGGTCGTCGCCGTGACCCGGTCGAACGCGGCCGATGCGTTCGCCAGCCGGCGGCCCAGCCAGAGGAGGACGACCGCCTGGATCAGTGCCGCGCCGGCCAGGCACCACTCGGCCGGCTCCCCGCGAGTCAGAGCCCGATTCACCTGGAGCGCGGTGGCGAACAGCCCGACCACCCCGAGCAAAAAAAGCGGCAGGGTGGCCCACCGCATCGACGCGGCCAGGTCGTCGATGACGTGGTTCTGCTCCTCGTCGAACTCGTATTGCGGCGGGGCCGGCGGCGGCGGGATCTGGGGGATCGGGTCCATTGCAGTGGCCAGTGGTCAGTGGTCAGTGGCCAGAGTCAGAAGACCTCAGACT
>DATLIF010000623.1:0-6754 GCA_035539575.1 Fimbriiglobus sp.
CCCCCCGGGACTCCAACACACCACCACCAAACGTTCCAACACAGCAACCGGACCACGAAAGCCGAACGCCACCCCGGGTGGGGTGGCGTCGGCGGGTCGGGACGGGGAGAGAGTTACTTCTTGTCCTCGACCTCGATCGGTTCGCCCTTCTTGGCCGGCTCGATGACCATCTTCTTTTCGCCCTTCTCTTCGACCTGCTTGACGATGCCGGTGACCTTGACTTCCTTCTCGCCCTGGCACTTGTGGTACTTGGCCTTGTTGCCGGCGTCCTTGAGCCAGTACTTGATCTCCTTGCCGTCCTTCTCGACGAGCAGGACGTTGCTGCACTTCTCGGTCTCGCTGAGCTTGCACTTGCCGCACATCAGCTTGCCTTCGAGGGTCTTCTTCTCGCCCTTCTTCTCCTGGGCGGAGACACCCGCGGCCAGGGACAGGGCCGCGACGCCAACGACCAGTGCGAACAGTTTCCGCAACATGAGAGGCACTCCTCCGGAGGACGGACGGAAACCCGGGGCGTCACTGTACCCCGAGGGGCAGGCGAGAACGACTATATGCAACTGCCCGCCGGCCCGCAAGAACCTACCGGGATTCCCGGTTTTCTCACAATCGCCGCCCGTTGACGCTTTTGGGCGACAGTCGTACGATTCATTCTTTCGGTTCGCCGACCCCCGGAACTTTGCCGGATGACAGTCGCGTCGTCCCCGCCGGAAGTCCTACTCCGGGCCGCGTCCCGGGCCAGGGCACTGCGCGGCCGTGTGCTGGTGGTCAAGCTCGGCGGCAGCGCGATGGAGGACCCGGCGGCCACCCGCGGCACGCTGGAGTCGGTGGTCTGCTTGCAAACGCTGGGCGTGGGGCTGGTGTTGGTCCACGGCGGCGGTAAGCCGATCGACCGGGCGATGGCCGCTGCTGGGCTGGAGCCGAAGAAGGTCGCCGGCCGACGATACACCGACGAGAAGACGCTGGCGATCGTCGTCCGGGTGCTGCGGGAACTCAACGCCGGGTTGGTCGAGCAGGTCCGGGCGCTGGGCGGTCATGCGACCGGCTTCCCGGACCCGGAGTCCGGCGACCACTCGTTCGGCGGCTACCCCATCTACGGCGACCGGCTGACCCTGACCGGCCCGGGCGGGGAGGCGATCGACCTCGGCCACGTCGGCCGGGTGGCGGATGTCGATGTGCAGGAGTTGGAGGTGATGGTCGATTTCGGGGGTGAGATCCCGATCCTGGCCTCCCTGGCTTCCAGCCCGGCGTATACCTGGCTGAATGTGAACGCCGACACGGCGGCCTCCGCGGTCGCTGGGGCGCTGAAGGCTGAGGCGTGCTACTTCCTGACCGACACGCCCGGCGTGCTGCGGGACGTGAAAGACCCCGGCTCGCTGATCCCCCGGCTGACCCGGGCGGAGTGTCAGAAGTTGATCGCTGACGGGGTGATCGCCGGTGGGATGATCCCGAAGGTCGAGGCGTGTTTCGAGGCGCTCGACGCCGGGGCCGGGCGGGCGGTCATCCTGGACGGGCGGAACCCGCACGCGCTCCTGGGCGAGTTCGTTTCCGAGAACCTGAGCGGGACTGTGATTGTCAACTGACACGTGCCCACCCGTTACCACGGGTGGGCTTGGGGTCGTTTTTTTTACTTTGTGGAGCGTCACCGCACCTCCCATGACCACCGCTGCCACCCACTCGTCCGAGCAGGTCATCGCCCGGGCCAAGAAGGCCGTCATCGGCAACTACACCCGCTACCCGGTCTGCCTGGTGCGCGGCGAAGGCTCTTACGTCTGGGACGCCGAGGGGAACCGGTACCTCGACTTCTTCCCCGGCTGGGGTTGCGGCATTCTGGGCCACTGCCCGCCGCGGGTCGTTGAGGCGGTCCGGGAACAGGTCGGCACGCTCATCCACGTCCCGAACACCTGGTACACCGAGCCGCAGGTGGCGCTCGCCGAGGCGCTCGCCGAGCGGACCGGCTGGGGCGGGCAGTGCTTCTTCTGCAACAGCGGCACCGAGGCCAACGAGGCGGCCATCAAGCTCGCCCGGCTCAACGGCCGGCCGAAGGGGAAGTACAAGATCGTCACGATGACGAACAGCTTCCACGGCCGGACCTACGGCTCGCTGTCCGCGACCGCGCAGCCGAAGTACCACGCCGGCGTCGAGCCGATGCTGCCGGGGTTCCTGTACGCCCCGTTCGGCGACCTGGACGCGGTCGCGAAGCTCATCGACGCCGAGACCGCGGCCGTCATGCTGGAGCCAATCCAGGGCGAGGGCGGCATCAACCTGCCGCCGGCCGGCTACCTCGAAGGGCTGCGGAAACTCTGCGATGAGCACGGCCTGCTGTTGATCCTCGACGAGGTCCAGACCGGCATGGGCCGGACGGGCAAGTGGTACGCCCACCAGCACTGGGACATCGTCCCGGACGTTGTGACGCTGGCGAAGGCGCTGGCCGGCGGGGTGGCGCTGGGCGGGCTGATCGCCAAGCCCGAGGTCGCCGAGAAGCTCAAGCCCGGCACCCACGCGGCCACCTTCGGCGGCAACCCGATTGCCACCCGCGCGGCACTCGCCACCATCGAGACGTTCGAGGCGGACGGCCTACTGGAACGGGCCGAGCAGGTCGGCGAGCGGTTCCGCTCGCGGTTCCTGGCGTTGAAGGAGAAGTGTCCGCTCGTCACCGAGGTCCGGGTGAAGGGCACGATGATCGGCGTTCAACTCGCGGTCGAGGGCGCGCCGGTCGTCCAGAAGTGTCTGGAGCGAGGACTGCTCATCAACTGCACGCACCAGACAGTGATCCGGCTCTTGCCGGCGGTGAACATCCCGGACGAGTTGATCGACGAGGGGTGCGACACCCTCGCCGACGTACTCCTGACCCACAACCCTTAGGACAAGTCGTCAGGTCGTCAGGTCTTCAAGTCATCAGGTCGGCGAGCCGCGGAGCGGCGGGCTTCGACCTGATGACTTGAAGACTTGAAGACTTGAAGACTTCGGGCTTCCCGATGCGTCACTTCCTGAACATCTTCGGCGTGTCGGCCGACGACCTGCGGCAGTTGCTCGCGGACGCGGCCCGGCTCAAGGCGGCGCGGGCACGCGGGGTGCCGGCGCGGACGCTGGCCGGCAAGACGGTGGCGCTGGTCTTCGAGAAGCCGTCGCTGCGAACGCGCGTCAGCTTCGAGGCGGCGGTCGCGCAGCTCGGCGGCACGAGCTTGTTTCTGCCGGGCAACGAGGTCGGGTTGGGCTGGCGGGAGACGCACGCCGACTTCGCCCGGACGATGAGCCGGTTCGTCGAGTGCCTGGTGCTGCGCGTCTTCAAGCAGGAGACCGTGGACAAGATGGCCGAGTTCGGGTCGGTGCCGGTGGTCAACGGCCTGTCGGACCGGTCGCACCCGTGCCAGGCGCTGGCGGACCTGCTGACCGTGCAGGAGGCGTTCGGCTCGGTCGAGGGGAAGACGGTCGCGTTCATCGGCGACGGCAACAACGTGGCGCGGTCGCTGGCGGCCGGGTGCGGCAAGCTCGGGGCGCGGTTCGTGCTGGCGTGCCCGGTCGGCTACGAATTCGACGACGAGTTCCTGGCCGGCTACAAGGCAAAGGTCGGCCCGCTACCGGAGACGACGCACGACCCGGTGGCGGCGGTGAAGGCCGCGGACGTGATCTACACGGACGTGTGGACGAGCATGGGCCAGGAGGCGGAGCGCGAGGAGCGGTTGCAGCGGTTCGCCCCGTTTCAGGTGAACGCGGCGCTGCTGGCGAAGGCGCCGAAGCACGCGAAGGTGCTGCACTGCCTGCCGGCCCACCGCGGCGAGGAGATCACCGACGACGTGCTCGACGGCCCGCAAAGCGCCGCCTTCGACCAGGCCGAGAACCGCCTGCACGCCCAGAAGGCGGTGCTGGAGTGGCTACTGAAGAGTTGATTCACCACAAAGACACAAAGGACACAGAGAAGAGAATGACATGAGTTAAGAAAACAAACTCTGATTACCTTCTTCTTTGTGTCCTTTGTGCCTTTGTGGTGAATCTCTTATGCCCCGACCCGACGCCCGTAAGCCGGACCAGCTCCGGCCCCTGACCTTCAAGCGCCGCTACACCCGCTCCGCGCCGGGCAGCGTGCTGGTCAAGGCCGGCCGCACCACCGTGCTTTGCACCTGCTGCGTCGAGCCGCGGGTGCCGGACTTCCTCGTCGGCCGCGGCAAGGGCTGGCTCACCGCCGAGTACGGCATGCTCCCCGGCTCGACCAACACCCGCAAGGCCCGCGACAAGGGCGGCAAGATCGACGGCCGGTCCGTCGAGATTCAGCGGCTCATCGGGCGGAGCCTGCGCGCCGTCGTGGACCTGTCGAAGCTCGGCGAGCGGACGCTGTGGATCGACTGCGACGTGATCGAGGCCGACGGCGGCACCCGCACCGCCAGCATCACCGGGGCGTTCGTGGCCCTGGCTGATGCGCTGCACGCGGTCAAGAAGGACCTGCCCGGCGCGGTCGGCGACGTGCTGACCGACAGTGTCGCGGCGGTCAGCGTCGGTGTCGTGGAGGGGGAACCGCGGCTGGACCTGGAGTACGTCGAGGACCGCGACGCCGAGGTGGACCTGAACCTGGTGATGACCGGCTCGGGCAAGTTCATCGAGGTGCAGGGGACCGGCGAGGAGGCGACGTTCACCCGCAAGGAGCTGGACGGGCTGCTCGACCTCGGCGCGGCCGGGATTGCCCGGATCACGAAGCTGCAAAAGCAGGCGCTCGGCAAGGCGTGGCCGGTCGGGTAGCATGTCGGCACCGACCGCCGACCCCGCCAACGGTTCGCAGCCGCGGAGCGGCGACCGATGGTAGCCAGGGGTGGAGCGCAGCGCAACCCCTGGTCAGGGTGTCAAAACAACTGCCCGGAGCCCCGTCAGGGGCGACAGAGTGCGAGCCGGTCGCCCGATCCGTCGCCCCTGACGGGGCTCGTGGTTGATTGGCCTGTCTGGCCTGCCAGGGGTTTCGCTGCGCTCCACCCCTGGCTACCATCGGTCGCCGCTCCGCGGCTGAAGACCAACACACGGAGCTTCCCACTTGTCCCGTATCCTCTCCCTCGCACTCCTGCTCCTGCCTGCCCCCGTCTTCGCTGCGAAGCCGAACGTCGTGCTGATCGTCATCGACGACTACGGCCAGCGCGATAGCGGCTGTTACGGCAGCAAATACCACCGCACCCCGAACATCGACCGGCTCGCCAAAGAGGGCCTGCGGTTCACCGACGCCTACGCCGCGTGCCCGGTCTGCTCGCCGACGCGGGCCGCCCTCATGACCGGCAAGTACCCGGCCCGTCTCAACCTCACCGACTGGCTCCCCGGCCGGCCGGACCGCCCGGATCACCGGCTCAAGCGGCCGGCAATCCGCATGGAACTGCCGCTGGAAGAAGTGACCCTCGCGGAAGCCCTCAAAGCCAGCGGTTACATGACGGCCCACATCGGCAAGTGGCACCTCGGCGGCCAGGGCTTCGGCCCGGAGGAACAGGGCTTCAACCTGAACATTGCCGGCGACCACACCGGCACCCCGCGCAGCTACTTCGCCCCGTTCCGCAACAAACAGGGCGTCATGCCGGGGCTGGAGGAGGCGCCCGACGGCGAATACCTGACCGACCGACTCGGAGACGAGGCGGTGAAGTTCATTGCGGCGAACAAGGACCGGCCGTTCTTCCTGTACCTGCCGCACTACGCCGTCCACACACCGCTGCGGGCGAAGTCGGACGTGCAGGCGAAGTACCAGCCCGGCAAGCCCGGCACCCAGGGGAACCCGATCTACGCCGCGATGGTCGAGAGCATGGACGAGTCCGTCGGCAAGGTGCTCCAGGCGCTCGACGACCACAAGCTGACCGACAACACACTGGTCATCTTCACCAGCGACAACGGCGGGCTGGCGACGGCGGAGGGGAAGAACACCCCGGCGACGATCAACAGCCCCTTGCGCGAGGGGAAAGGCTGGCTGTACGAGGGCGGCATCCGCGCGCCGCTGATCGTCCGCGGTCCGGGGGTGAAGACCGGCACCACATCCGTCCCGGCGTCCAGCATCGACGTGTTCCCGACCGTGCTGGAGGTCTGCGGCGTGAAGTCCGACGTGAAGCCGGACGGGGTCAGCCTGCTGGGCGTCCTGAAGGGCGAGCAGCCGGATCGCGGCCCCCTGTACTGGCACTACCCGCACTACGCCAACCAGGGCAGCCGGCCCGGCGGGGCGTTGCGGCTCGGCAGCATAAAGCTGATCGAGTTCACCGACACCGGCCGGCGCGAGCTGTTCGACCTGAAGGCCGACCCGTCCGAATCACGCAACCTCGCCGCCGAGCGGACGGAACAGGTGAAGGAACTGGCGGCGAAGTTGGCCGACTGGCGCAAATCGGTCGGTGCGAAGATGCCGACTCCGAACCCCGACTACCACCCGAACTCTCAGGCGAAGGACGGCACGGTGACGCTGCACGCGCGCACCGCCGACGTCCACGGCGTGCAACTTCGCTACGAGCCGCTGCCGCACAAGTACACGCTGGGCTACTGGACGAAGGCCGACGACTACGCGACGTGGGAGTTCGAACTGGCGACGCCCGGCCGGTACACCGTCGAGGTGCTGCAAGGCTGCGGCAAGGGGAGCGGCGGTAGCGAGGTGGAGGTGTCGGTCGGCGACTCGAAGTTGACGTTCACCGTGAAGGACACCGGCGGGTTCCAGAACTTCGAGGCCCGCGAGGTGGGAACGCTCAAGGTCGAGAAGGCCGGGCGGCACACGCTCGTCGTGAGGCCGAAGACGAAGCCCGGCGCCGCGGTGATGGAC
>DATLIF010000624.1:0-9407 GCA_035539575.1 Fimbriiglobus sp.
GGTGGGCCTCGAAGACTCGACCCACCCTACAAGAACGGATCGTCAGCCAAATCGGAGGTGAGCGATGCGCGGAGCCGTGGCCGTCCTGACTCTCCTGGTCCCCCTGGCGGTGCAGGCCGACGACAAGAAGCCGCGGTACGAGACCCGCGCCGACCACGACCCCAACGGGATCGGCAAGTTCTACATGGGCCGGGAGATCGCCCATGTGATGGGCTACCAGGCGGCCGGCTGGCTGGAGCGCACCGAGCGCGAGAAGGAGGAAGAACCGGGCAAGCTCCTCAAGGCGCTGGGGCTGAAGCCGGGGATGGTGGTGGCCGACGTCGGGGCCGGCAGCGGCTACCACACCTTCCGCATGGCCCCGGCGGTCGGCCCGACGGGGAAGGTGCTGGCCGTGGACGTGCAGCCGGAGATGATCGAGTTACTGACCGCGCGCGCGATGAAGGAGAAGATCCCGAACGTCGAGCCGGTCAAGAGCACACCGACCGACCCGAAGTTGCCCGCGGACGGAGTGGACCTGGCGCTGATGGTGGACGTGTACCACGAGGTCTCGCACCCCTACGAGATGGCGGAGAAGCTGGGGGCGGCGCTGCAGCCCGGCGGCCGGCTGGTGTTCGTGGAGTTCCGGCTGGAGGACCCGCAGGTGCCGATCAAGCTGGTCCACAAGATGAGCGAGCGGCAGGTCATCAAGGAGATGGGCGAGTTCCCGGAGTTGGTCCACACGAAGACGGTCAACACCCTGCTGTGGCAGCACATCATCATCTTCACGAAGAAGGGGAAGAAGTAGGGCACGCATTGCGCGCCGGGTTTTCAGCCGCGGAGCGGCTGAAGGCTTGGCCCGGCGAATGCTCCGCGTCAAATAGAGGAGGGGTCAATCGAATGGGTCGTGACTTGTCGCGCCGGCTCGCGGGTCTGACCTGCCTCGTCGTCTGGGCGGCCGCCGCACGAGCCGCGGAGCCGCCCGCCGTCGTGAAGGCCGAGCCGCTGCCCGCCTGGGACGCGAAGTTCCGTCGCACCGACGGCTGGATCGGCGGCGACGGCGCCTACTCGGTGCCGATCTCCCCGACGCGCAACCTCTGGCTGTTCAGCGACACCTGGATCGGCAAGGTCCGCAACGGCAAGCGGACCGACCTGGCGATGGTCAATAACACCGTCGGCGTTCAGGACGGCCGCGGCTCCGACGCGAAACTGACGTTCGTGGTCCGCCGCGACGCCGACGGCAAGCCGCAGTCGCTCATCACGCCGGCCGACGGCCGCGGGTGGTTCTGGCCGTTCGCCGCGACACACCACCGCGGCAAGCTGTACCTGTTCCTCGCCCAGATGGAGAAGGCGGACGGCCCCCCGGCGTTCGGCTTCCAGGCGATCGGCCAGTCGCTCGGCGTCGTCTCGAACCCGGACGCTGACCCGACCGCCTGGACGATCACCCAGCACAAGCTGCCGTGGGTCGAGTTCGCCGCCGACCGGAAGCTGAACTTCGGCTCCGCGGTGCTGACCGCCGGCGACCACCTCTACGTCTACGGCTACGAGGAGACGCCGCGCAAGGGCTTCTTCCCGGCCCGGCGGATGGTCCTCGCCCGTGTGCCGGTCGGACAGGTGGACGATCTCAAGGCGTGGCGGTTCCTGACCGCCGGCGGCTGGAAGGCCGAGCCGAAGGACCTCAAGCCGCTGGCCGACGACCTGGCGGTCGAGTACTCGGTCACGCACCTGCCCGGCCTGAAGCGGTACGCCGCGGTGTACACCGAGCTGGGGATGTCGGACCGGATCATGGCCCGGTTCGCGGAGTCGCCGGAGGGGCCGTGGTCGAAGCCCGTGCTGCTCCACCGGTGCCCGGAGATGGGGCGCGACAAGAAGGTGTTCAGCTACGCGGCGAAGGCCCACCCCCACCTGGCGGACGGCAACGAACTGGTCATCAGCTACGTGGTGAACGCCTTCGAGCTGGCCCGGGTCATCAACGACGCGACGCTGTACTGGCCGACGTTCGTGCGGGTGACGCTGAAGTAGAGTGGGCCAAGCGTCGAGCACTGACCCACCGTAAGCAGCTCGACTCGATAAGTATACTGATGTATATTTCGAGTGACGAGGGTGTGGGTCTGGTCATTTGTTGTCCACCCAGGGTGCCAGATCGGCACACATAAGAAGTGGCGCCCTGGCACCCTGACCCCCAACGGTTGAGGCGGTGACTGAAACAGGGGGTTGCTCTGTTGAAACCTTCGGACTGCGTAGTTGGAGTCCCGGCTTTAGCCGGTGCCGCGATAACCGGCTTTAGCCGGTGCCGCGATAACCGGCTTTAGCCGGTGCCGCGATAACCGGCTAAAGCCGGGACTCCAACAACCTGCGAGCATTTCAACAGAGCAGGGGGTCAGACCGCCAATCCGTCATACCTGAAAAGTGGCGGTCTGGCGGTCTGGCCCCGACCGACGAATCTCCGGGGGACGCAGCACGCCGTAGCTTTTGTCGTATTGTTTCCCTGCTCTCGCCTTAACAGGGAACGGCGAGATGCCGATTAACGGCCACCCCGTCACCCGCGAGGCCCCAAGATGGCGTCCAGGCCGTACACCCCGACCCCGAAGAATCCGGCCGCGTTCCCGCCCGAGGGGTCCGCCGCCACCCACCGGGTGCGAACCGGGGAGAACTGGTGGACGCTGCAGAAGAAGTACAAGCGGGCGAACGTCTGGGACCTGATCCTGTTCAACTTCGACACGGCCGATCCGAACGAGGTGAACTGGTTCCTGGCCAACAAGGTCGGGTGTACGCTGACCACCGCGGACAGGAAGAACTACCGGTTCAGTTCGTCCGCCAGCCCCGGCCTGATCTACATCCCGCCGGCCGGCTGGAGCCCGGGGAAGAAGGGCGAGCCGACGGCCCCGCCTGGGCCGGACCCGGCCCGCCCGATGTCCAGCGACGACCAGTCGGCCAAGACGGGGGTCATATCCGTACTCAGTAACCTCCCCGCGTTCCGGTTCTACCTGACGACCATGGACGAGGTCAGCTCGGACAAGCTCCGCGCGAAGGTCCTCCCGGCCATCATCAGCGACCGGATCAAGGTCCGTTACACGCCGAACGAGAGCGGGTTCGCCCGGTACTTTCCCCAGCCGGGGCGAAACGAACTGGAAGTCCCGTGGCCGCTGCCGGTGGACGAACACGATAAGGCCCTGGTCGTCCACGAGTGCGTCCACGCCCTGATGGACATCGAGGCGCTGGGCGACCTGCATGACAAGCACTCGGAAGCGGCCGGGTATATCGCCCAGATGTGGTATCTGCACAAGACCCTGCCCGAGTTCAAGAAGGTCTGCGCCGGGGTCGGCCCGATCCACCGGGCGGCCTGGACCGTGGCCAGGGAGATCGAGATGCGGCGGAAGGCAGTCCCGCCGGTCTGGCGGGACTACCTGGTCAACCAGTTCATGTACTGGGGCGTGCTCGGGGCGATCCGGTCGGACCGGGACTACCGGCCGTACGTCGATGACCCGACCGGATACGACGGCGTCCCGAACTGAGCCAGCAGCCGGCCCAGCACCTCGCCGTCGCTGGGGTAGTCGGTCGGCAGGAGCACCCGCAGCGGGATCGGCACCTCGTCCATCCGGTACGCGGTCCCGGGCCGGTGGACGCCGTAGACCGCCGTCGTGAACCGCACCGTTGCCGGCACCGGCGCCGCCCCCGGTGGGTCGAGCGCGATCACCGGGATGCGCCGCAGGTGGTCGAGCGCCGTCGGCGGGAAGTCGGCCGCGGTGTCCGAGCCGACCAGCACGCAGCAATCGACCTCGCCGCGGCTGAGCATCTCCGGGCCGGTGAACTCGCCGGGGTTGTAGCGCGGGTAGCCGCGGGCGAGGTTCACCCCGAACGGAAAGCCGGTCTGCCACGCCAGCACCGAGTCGGCCCCGGCCACATCGCCGTAGCGCCGCATCCGCCGGGCGTAGAACCGGGTGTGGTCGTTCAGGTCGGCGACGAGTTGCAGAAGTGCCTCGACCGTGCGGTGGGCGTTGCGGCCGCGGGTGACCCCCGCCCCGAAGAACACGATGCCGAACCGGCACGCCTTCATCCGGTCGGCAAGTTGCCGCAACTGGTCGAGCGGCGCGCCGGTGACGTTTTCCGGCCGCGGCTCCGCTCCTTTCACCAGCAGCCGCAGCGTCCAGAAGGCTTCCCAGTCGCGGCCCGGCTCGACTGGTAGGTACAGGTCGGCGGCCCTCGCCGACTCCGTCTCGCGGACGTCGGCCACGACGACGTACCGGCCCGGCCGCGGCGGGCTGTACCGCTCCCGGTGCCGGGGGTGCGTTTCGGCCGGGTCGCAGCCCCAGTAGATGACGAGGTCGGCGCGCTGCTTCACCTCGCCGAGGGTGCAGGTCGATTCGCCGACCTGTTGCAACGCCATGATCGACGGGGCGTGACCGGTGCTGGCGGTGGTGTCGATGGTCGCGCCGACGCGGTCCGCGAGCGCCGTCGCGGCTCGCTGGCCCTCGGTGGTGCTACGCGACAGCCCGTAGATCAGCGGCGACCGGGCCGCCCGCAGCAACTCCGCGGCGCGGTCCAGCGCCGCCTCCAGCGACGCCGGCCGGCCGTCGATGGCGGCGACCGGCGGGGCGGCCGCGTTCTGTGCCAGGAACCACGGCTCGGCGAGGCGACAGGCGCCCTCGGCCCGGACGACCCGGCCGCCGTCCACGGTGATCGTCAGGTCGTCGCAGACGCACCCGCACACGGTGCAGGCCACGTCGGGGATGGTTCGCGGCATGATGACTCTGGCGAACGGCCGGCGTAAGCCGGCTGGTGGGTCCGACTACCAGCCGGCTTACGCCGGCCGTTCGCCAGGTCAACTCCCCTCCGGCGCCTCCGCGACGATCGCCTTGTACATCTCGATCGCCTTCTGGAAGGTCGTCTCCGCCTCCGGCCGCTCGGCGTCGGCGATCTTCGGCCCCGTCTTCGGGTTGCCGCGCTCGCGCCAGAGTTGCTCGATCGTCCCGATACACCACTTCGCACTCGCCTTCGACGCCCGGATCGGCTTGCCGCCGACCAGCACGTTCACCGGGTTGGTGTGCAACTGCGGGAACTGTCGCAGCGCCACCCAGCTGCTCTGCTTGATCGGCACGTCGAAGGTGATCTCGTGCGGCTTGTCATCGGCCGGCACCTCCTTGGTCGCGGCCACCTTGCCGTTGACGATGAGTTCCACCTTGCGGGTCGGCCCCGTCGGCTTCTGGGCGCCCGGCGCGGTCCCCAGCGCCACGTCCGACGCGAACGCGACGGTGGCCTTCACTGCCACGTTGCCCGGCTGGTCCAGCTTCGCGTCGCCGAACCCCGGTGACACCCCGTTGACATCGAACTTCAGAGCGTGCGCGTACCCGTCGGAGACGTAGGAACGGCCCTTCGCCACCCCGTCGCACCACGCCTTGAAGTCCACCATGTCCGTCTTGCCGAGCTGGACGTACACCCGCCCCTGGCCGACCCGGCTGCCGCTGATGCACGGGAAGTCCGTCTCGCCGGACACCTTCAGCGGGAACCCGCAGTTGAGGATGTGGTACCAGCAGTTCCACTCCGGCACCCGGTCGGTGTCCATCGCGCTGATGAAGTCGCACACCCCCATCGCGGTCGTGACGCAGACCTCCTGCGCGCCGATGCCGTTCATCTCCGGGATCGCCAGGTTCGGGAGTTGCCGCATCGTCCGCTCGGTGCTCTTGAGCAACTCGGCCTCAGTGAGTTGCCCGTCGGAGTCGGCGTCCACCTTCTCGAACGGCTCGGTCAGTGGTAGTTTGCCGCTCGTAGCTTCCTCCTTGGAGGCGCCGCCGCTTGAGTCCTTGTCCAGTTCGCCGAGCAGCCGCTTGGCGGACTTCTGCGGGCTGATCTGCAGCCCACTCGCCGAGTGAGCGTATCCCGTGACGGCCCCTTGCTCCTTCGCCCACTTCATCAGCGGCGTCGTCCAGGTCGGCCAGCCCTTCACCTTGGTCCCGCCGGACCCCGGATAGGTCTGGTCCTTGAGGTTCAACAGGCAGACGTGGCCGAGCGCCTGCGACCCGAAGCCGCTGACCTCCACGTCGTACTTGATGACGGTGAACGGCTCGGAGAGCTTGTGCGGCATCGCCTCGAAGAACTGTCGCTGGTGCTCGTAGCACGGCCCCCACGTCAGGCAGCAGCCGACATTCAGCCCCTCCCCCTTGACGTGCAGGAACATGTCCTCCGGGTTCACCCCCTCGGTCGGGCTGGTGTAGTGGGCGCAGCCGGCCGAGTGGATGTGGTGGTCGCCCGAGTACCAGCCGTGGTCCGCCGGGCTAATCCACCGCTCCAGCTTCACCTCGATCTTCGCGTCGCCCTGCGCGGGGACCGTGACCTTCTTGCGGACCAGTTTGTACTCCGGCCCGCGGCCGTAGGTCATCAGGAACTCGCCGGGGGGAAGGAGCACCGTGCCGCCGTCGGGACGGTAGACCTGCTGCTGGAAGAAGAAGTCCGGGGCGAGCCGCTTGGCCTGCGACGGGAAGACGTGCCCGGCCGCGTCGGTGAAGGTGAACCGCCCCACTGTGGGTTTGCCGTCGAAGTCGGTGATGCTCAGCTTCACCGGGACGGCGGCTTTCACGTCGAAGAGTACCGGCACCTCGGCGCGGAAGCCCAGGTCCTGGCTCCCCTGGCCCACGTCGAAGGCGATGGTCGCCTCACGCTTCCCGGCCTCGGCGCTATAGAGCAGTGCGAGGGCGTACTCGACCTTCAGCCCGCTCAGCTCACCGGTCATCGGTGGGGCCGTGACCATCTCGACTTGCAGGAATCGTTCGACGGCCTTCGGGTCGGCCTTCGGATCCTTCGCGTTCCGCCCCGGTCCAGAGTACACCGGCCCGGACTGCGGGCTTGAGACCTTCAGTTGCTTCTTGACGGTGCTCTCGTTGACCACCTTGACCAGCGCCGGGGCGTACCCGTTTTGTTGCAGCTTCGCCTCGGCCGGGCCGCGGGCGACCTTGACCCGCGACTCGGGGTTGAGCGTCACGACGAACAGCGCCCGCGGGTCGAGGACCTGCTGAATCTTCTTCACGTCCTTGGCGTCGATGGCCGCTTGCAGTTCCTGGGTCGTATCCGCCGGCAGCGGAGCGCCGAGGAACTGCAGCGCCTTGGTGAGTCGTTCGGCATTGGCGGCGAGGGGCTGGCCCTCGACGTCGGCGACGACCGGCGGCGCGTCGGCGGCGGACAGGCGAGCGGCACCCGTCAGGGTGCCGAGTCCGAGCACGAGCAGCGCAAGAGAGGTTCGCATGGCGGGACTCCGTGTCGGGGGGCCGCTTTGTGGTACAGCGCCGCCCGGCCGGACGCCACGATTTTCCCGGCGGTCCGCTATAATCGAACCGTCCGACGGATTTCGAGAGGCTGCCCCGAGCTGTCATGAAGATCCTCAACTATCCGCACCCCGCCCTCCGGGTGAAGGCCCGGCCGGTCGCCACCCTGGATCAGGACGTGGTCGCCGCCGCCGGGGCGATGCTCGACCTGATGTACCAGAACGAGGGCCTCGGCCTCGCCGCCCAGCAGGTCGGCCTCGACTACCAGCTGCTCGTCATCAACTTCGCCGGCGACGCGGAGCAGAAGGACAAGGAGGTGGTCGCCATCAACCCGGTGATCCTGGAGGCCAAGGGCGCGGTCAAGGACCGCGAGGGGTGCCTGAGCTTCCCCGGTCTGTACCAGGACATCCGCCGGGCGAAGGCGGTGCGGGTGCAGTACTACGACCTGACCGGGCAGGCGAAGGAGATGACCTGCACCGACCTGGCCGCCCGTGTCTGGCAGCACGAGATCGACCACCTCAACGGCGTGCTGTTCATCGACAAGATGGGCCCGCTCGCCCGGCTCTCCAGCCGCAAGGACCTGGAGCAGTACGTCGCCGAGTTCGAGGAGGCGAAGAAGAAGGGGCAGATCCCACCGGACGTGGAACCCAAGCTGTGAGCGATGAGCGATGAGCGATGAGCCAGACACGGGGCGGCAGCGAGTCGAGGGCGAGCCGGGGTTCCATCTTGCTCACCGCTCACCGCTCACCGCTCACCGCTTGCGCATCGTGATGATGGGTACCGGCACCTTCGCCGAGCCGACGTTCGAGGCGCTGCTCGCGGCGAAGGAGAACGTCGTCGGGCTGGTGACGCAGCCGGAGCGCGACACCGGCCGCAAGGGTGGCTCCACGCGCCAGACCGGCAAGGGCATGGCGCAAATCGCCCGCGAAGCGGGTGTGTCAACGGCACACCCGGAGAGCATCAATACGCCGGAGGGGCTGGCGCAACTGACGGCGTTCGCCCCGGACCTGCTGGTCGTCGCGGCCTACGGGCAAATCCTGTCGCGGGACGTGATCGCCGCACCGCGGCTCGGGGCGATCAACGTACACGCATCCTTGTTGCCGAAGTACCGCGGGGCGTCGCCGGTGGCGCACGCGATCCTGAGCGGCGAGACGCGGACCGGGGTGACGATCATCCGCATCACCCCCGGCCTCGACGCCGGCGAGATGCTGGCGCGGGAGGCGCTGGACATCCTCCCGGACGAGACGACCGGCGAGTTGGAAGCGCGACTGGCTCCCCTCGGCGCGCGGCTGGCGCTGGACGTGGTGCAGCGAATGAAGGCCGGCCCGGTGACCGGCGAGAAGCAAGACCCCTCACAGGTGACGAAGGCCCCGAAGCTGAAAAAGGAGCACGGGCTGATCGACTGGTCGCAGCCGGCGAAAGTCGTCGCGGATCATATCCGAGCAATGCAGCCGTGGCCGACCGCGTACACATTTCTGCACCGTCCCGGTAAGGAACCGATGCGGGTGATTATCACGAAGGCCCACGGTTCTGGATGGCATTCCTCGAAGATGCCCCCACTGCCGGGCACCATCATGCGGCGTGATTTGTCCGCACTCGGCACCCCGGAAGTCCCCGGCGACGTGTTCGTGCACCTGCTCGTTCAGGCGGCTGACAACACGTTCGTGACCGTGTCGGGGCTCCAGCCGGCCGGGAAGAAGCGGATGAGTGCCGCAGAGTTCCTGCGCGGCTACCCATTCCAGTATGGCTTTCGCTTCGGCCCGGAGCGGCTGCCATGACCACCGCCCGCGAAGTGGCCGTCGATGTGCTGACCGCGGCCCGGACCGCGAATGCGTGGGTCGGGGAGATCCTCGATTCCCACTTGGCGAGCGGGGGGCGTACCCCCCCTGTTAGCGCTACAACAGGGGGCTTACGCCCCCCGCTCGCCCTGTCCCCGCAGGACCGGCGCTTCGTCACGCAATTAGTATTCGGGGTGATCCGCCGCAAGGCCACCCTCGACGCGCTGCTGAAGCCGTTCGTCAGCCGGCCGTTCCACACCGTCGAGCCGGCGGTGGTGGATGTGCTGCGGCTCGGGGCGTTCCAGCTGGCGCTGCTAACTCACGTCCCGAAGCACGCCGCGGTGTTCGAGACGGTCAACCTGGCCCGCCACGTCGGCAGCCGGATGGCCCGCGGGTT
>DATLIF010000625.1:0-12074 GCA_035539575.1 Fimbriiglobus sp.
GTAGAAGCACTCCTCGTTGCGGACGTACATCGCGTTGATGCCGTCCTCGATAATCACCGCGAGTTCGTACCCGTAGGCCGGGTCGTACGCCCGGCAGGTCGGCACCGTCAGGGCGGCCAGGTGGCTGTGCCCGTCCTCGTGCTGGAGGCCCTCGCCGTTGAGGGTGGTACGGCCAGCGGTGGCGCCCATCAGGAACCCGCGGGTGCGGGCGTCGGCGGACGCCCAGATCAGGTCGCCGACCCGTTGGAACCCGAACATCGAGTAGTAGATGTAGAACGGGATGGTGTTCACCCCGTAGGTGCTGTACGCCGTCCCCGCCGCGATCCAGGCGGACGTGGCCCCGGCCTCGTTGATCCCCTCCTGCATGATCTGCCCGGTCGTACTCTCCCGGTACTCGGTCAGCGTCCCCTTGTCGACCGGGTTGTACAACTGGCCGACCGCCGAGTAGATGCCGAACACCTTGTACATCGGCGGCATGCCGAACGTCTGCCCCTCGTCCGGGACGATCGGGACGATCAACTTGCCGATGTTCGGGTCGCGGCAGAGCTGGGCCATCAGGGTGACCCAGGCGAGCGTCGTGGACTGCGGCTTGGTGGACGCCTTGTACAGCGACTCGAACCCCTTGCGGGCCGGCGGTTGCAAGGGGGTGTAGTCGGTGTTGCGGAACGGCTGATACCCGCCGAGCGCCTTGCGGCGCTCCCGGAGGTACTTCATCTCCGCGCTGTCCTCGGCCGGGCGATAGAACGGCACGTCGGCCAGTTGCTCGTCGGTGAACGGCAGGTGGAACCGGTCGCGGAACTGCCGCAGGGCGGCGGTCAGTTGCCGGGCGGAGATCTCCTCGGGGGCCATGTCCGGCTCCCGCTCGATGTCCACCGCCAGTTTCTTGAGCTGGTGGGTGGTGTTCTTCCCCTCGCCGCCGGTGCCGGGGACGCCGTAGCCCTTGACGGTCTTCACCAGGATGACCGTCGGCGCGCCCTTGTGTTCGACCGCCGACTTGTACGCCGCGTACACCTTGAGCGGGTCGTGCCCACCACGTTTAAGATTGGCGATCTGCTTGTCTGATAGGTGCTCGACCAGGGCTTTGAGTTCGGGTGTGTTGAAGAACGTCTCGCGGATGAACGCCCCGCGCCGCTCGAGGTCCTCCTTCGGGGTGAGGAGAACCTTCTTGGCCACCTCGTCCGGGGTCCGCATGTCCCGGCCGATGTACTCCTGGTACTCGCCGTCCACCACCTCGGTCATGCGGCGGACCAGGGCCCCGGTGTGGTCGGCCCGCAGCAGGGGATCCCAGTCGCTGCCCCAGACCACCTTGATGACGTTCCACCCGGCGCCGCGGAAGATGCCCTCCAGCTCCTGCACGATCTTGCCGTTGCCGCGAACCGGGCCGTCGAGCCGCTGGAGGTTGCAGTTGATGACCCAGGTCAGGTTGTCGAGTTTCTCCCGGCCGGCCAGACCGATGCAGCCGAGCGACTCCGGCTCGTCGCACTCGCCGTCGCCCAGGAACGACCACACCCGGACCGGCCCGGTGTCGGTCAGCCCGCGGTCGCGGAGGTAGCGGTTGAACCGGGCGTGGTAGATGGACATGATCGGGCCGAGGCCCATGCTGACCGTCGGGAACTGCCAGAAGTTCGGCAGCAGCCACGGGTGCGGGTAGCTCGGCAGCCCGCCGCCCGGCTGCAACTCCTGGCGGAAGTGGGCCAACTGGTCGTCGGTCAGCCGGCCCTCGATGTAGGCCCGGGCGTACATGCCGGGGCTGGCGTGGCCCTGGAAGAAGACCACGTCGCCGTGGCGGTCCTCGGTCCGCCCGCGGAAGAAGTGGTTGAACCCGATCTCGTACAGGGTGGCGGCGCTGGCGTAGGTGGAGATGTGGCCGCCGACGTTGGTGTTCTTGTTGGCCCGCAGGACCATCGCCATCGCGTTCCAGCGGGCGGCACTCTTGATGTTGCGCTCGAGCTCCCGGTTGCCGGGGAAGCGGGGCTGGTCCTCGACCGGGATGGAGTTGACGTAGGGGGTGGTGATGCCTGACGGCATCCTGGCACCGGCGCGCGCGGCGACTTGAAGAAGCGTGTCGAGCAGGAATCGGGCGCGTTCGGGGCCCTGGTGCCGGATCACCGCCTCCAGGGACTCCAACCACTCGGAGGTTTCCTGCGGGTCGGCGTCCTCGGGCAGGAGGGCGGACCGGGCGGCGAGGACCTCGGGGGTGACGAGCATCTCGGTGCGTTCCTCTCGGGGGGCCGGTCAGGGTGCGAGTGTCGGACGCTGGCGGGTGTCGGGGACGTCCCCCTGTCGTTAGGATAGAGGGGGCGTTGTGGCCCGTCCACGACCCTGGAGGACCACAGTGCCCCGCACCCCCCACTGGTTCGCCGCAATCGCCGTACTGGCCGCCGTTGCCGCGGGGCCGTCCGGTTCGGTCATCTCGCCGAAGACCGTGACACTGAACAAACCGGACGCCACGCTCTCCGATGTACTGGGCGAACTCCGCTCGCAGACCGGGCTTCATGTGGCCGCACCGGGGCTGAGCGAAGGCCCAGGCCCGGTCCAGTTCGATCGGACGCCGTTCTGGACCGCCGTCGAGCAACTGGCGGCGAAGACCGGTACCCGGATCGCCCTCGGTAAGCAGGGCCGGGAGATTACCCTGGTCAAGCGAAGTGGCCCGATGCCGCCGTCTTCGGTGGACGGGCCGTTCCGGGTCGCGGTCCGGCAGGTCCAGGTCCGTACCGATTTCGAGTCCGGCAAGACGTTCTCCGAGGTTACGCTCGACGTCCACTGGGAGCCGCGGTTCCCGGTGTTCCGCATCGACAGCGAGCCCGCGATCACGGCCGTTGCCGACGACCGGGGGAGCCGGATCACCCCGGCCACGGCGAAGGCCCGGACGTCGCCGGGCGGGTTCCTGTACACGACCACCGTCCGCATTGAGGGGGTGCCGCGTTCGGCGACGAAGCTGACCCGCCTCGCCGGGACGTTCACCGTGACGTCCAGCGAGCGGATGCTGCCGTTCGCCTTCGATCTCGGCGGCAAGACGCCGGTGACTCTCCCGGCCCAGGAGGGCGTGTCGGCAACGTTGCGTCGCTTCGAGAAGGTGGACGATCGCTGGGAGGCGGAACTGGAGATGACGTACCCGCCAGGCCAGCCGGAGTTCGAGAGCTTTGAATCGTGGGTGACGGAGAACCGCGCCCGGCTGGTCGGCCCGGACAAGGCGAAATCACTCGACCCGACCGACTATGACATCCCGGAGCAGGGCCGGCGGGTGGTGGCGGTGTACCGGTTCGCTGGCAGCGCGCTGACAAACCCGAAGGGGTGGACGCTGACCTACGAGACGCCGGCGCCGCTGGTGGAGTTTCCGGTGCGATTTGAGCTGAAGGACATTCCGTTGCCGTAGGGTGTTTGCGGCGAACCCGGAGCGTAAGCGACGGGGTGTAGCACCAACCCCGTCGCTTACGCTCCGGGTTCGCCCAGATTGGTTCTCCCATGACCCGCCCCCTCGCCTTGGCCGCCCTCCTCACCTGGACGACAACCGTCGCCGCCCAGACGGGAGACGCCACCCTCCGCGGCCAGTCGGAGCAGACGTACAAGCGGCTGGTGGAGGCGTCCCGCAAGCTCGCCGAGGGGAAGTCCGCCGAGTCCGCTGACGCCTTTCAGCGCATCCTTGACGAGGCCGGCGACGACCTCGTCTCCGAGAACGGCACCGAGTTCCGCCCCGCCCGGCGGGTGGCCCAGACGTTCCTGACCCGGATGCCGGCCGACGTACTCAAGAGCTATCGCGTCCGCTCGGATGAGCCGGCCCGCAAGCTCCTCGAAGCCGGCAAGAAGTCCCGCGACCCGCGGCCGCTGCGCGAATTGCTGGACCGGTACTTCGCCAGCCGGCCGGCCGAGGAGGCGCTGCTGCTGCTCGGAGAGCTGGCGTTCGAACGCGGCGAGTTCCGCACCGCCGAGGGCTACTGGCGGCGGCTCCTGCCGCCGTCCGATGCTGCCGAGCCGGCCTTCCCCGATCCGAAGACCGACCCGGCCGCCGTCCGGGCGAAGGTGATCCTTGCGATCATCTTTCAGGGCGAGGTCGAACGGACGCGGCTCGAACTGGAACAGTTCGAGAAGGATCACCCGAAGGCCGCGGGCCGGCTTGCCGGCCAGGACGGACCGTATATCCGGACGCTGCGCGCCCTCCTCGACCGGCCGCCGGCATTCGCCGCCGAGGCGGCCGGCGACGGCGAGTGGACCGCGCTGGGCGGGTCGGCGTCTCGCAACGGGCGGACGACGGCCCGACTGCCGCGGTTGTGGCGGCCGGGGCCGACCTGGACGGCACAGATACCGACGGACCACGGCGTAAAGACGTTCGTCAGCCAGCGGGTCACTCAGTCCCGGTCGGTGGCGTTCCACCCCGTCGTACTCGACGGCGTCGCCTACATCGCTGACGCGGTGCGGGTGTTCGGGTTCGACGTGCGGACCGGCAAGCGGCGGTTCGGCTTCGACCTCCGCGGCGAGCGGATCGAGAACCCCCCACTGGCCGTGTCGGCAGAAATCCCGGTCCGCAACGACGAGGATTTCACCCTGACGGTGGGCGGTGGCCGGCTGTTCGCCCGGCTCGGGTCGCCGGCCGTCGTCGCGACCGGGGCGAACAACCAGCCGCCGGTCAGCTACCTCGTCGGGTTCGCTCCGCCGCCGCGGCCGGCCGCGGACGGACCGCCACTGCGTGTGGAGTGGACCCTGTCTCCGCCCGTTGCCTCGGGGGTGGCCGCCGCCTGGGAGGGGGCGCCGCTGTGGGTCGGTGGCCGGCTCTACGCCGCCTTCGCCAAGTTCGACGGCGGACAGCGCACCCACGCGGTGGCCTGTTACGACGACCCGCCGGGCCGCCCGGTCTGGGTGACGGACGTCTGCGAGGCGAAGGCCGGTCCGCAGGAGGCCCGCTATCAGCACGAGCCGCTCACCCTGGCCGCAGGCAACGTCGTCTACTGCTCGCACACCGGCGCGGTGGTCGCACTGGACGCGCTGAGTGGCAGGCCGTCGTGGGCGCTGCGCTACCCGAAGGCGAGCCGACCCTCAGCCCACCGCGACCTCAACCCCCCGGTTGCTGACGGCGGCCGGGTGTTCGTCGCCCCGACCGACGCCGACGAGGTCTTCGCGCTGGACGCCGTGACCGGTCGGGTGCTCTGGCGCAAGGGGTCGATCCAGGTGGATCAGTTCCTCGGCGTCGCCCGTGGCCGGCTGGTCTGCACGATCGCCGGACCGAACCGCGGCATCCGGGGCCTGAACGTGGTCAACGGATCGGACCGCGAGCCGGACGGGTGGGCGGTCCACGACGACCCACGGCTGCGGGCACGCGGTCGGGGGTTGGTGTCCGACGAGTTCGTCCTGTACCCGACCAGCTCGACTGCATGGGGGCTGCGATTCCTCAACCCGACGAACGGGGACAACGAGCGGCCGCCGCTACCCGGCCCGCTCGGCAACCTGGCCTACGCCGACGGAGTCCTGCTGGTCGCCACGCCGACCGAGCTGCGCGGTTACGTCTCCGAACGCGTCCAGCTCGCCGGGCGCAAGGCGGACGCCGCGGCGAGGCCGGAGAGTCCCGGTGCAGTCCGGCGACTGGCACTATCCCTGGCCGACGCCGGCATGTGGGACGAGGCGGAGGCGGTGGTTCAATCCGCAGGGCCTGTGGCCGACCCAGCACTCGCACGAGCCGAGTGGCTGGCCGACCGGGCCGAGCGCGAGATTGCGGCGGGCCGGCCAGATGCGGCACGGAAACTCCTGCGACGGGCGCTCGGCGCGGAATACCCCGCAGACTGGCGGGCACGCGCAGGCGGGCGACTCGCCACCCTGGAACCGGCCAGTGGCGGAGACGTGGCGGCGGAGAAGTTCCTCGTCGGGCTGGGTCTGCCGGCCGAGTTCGGCGATTCGTGGGTGTCCGGCTCCGACGGCGTTCCTGTTCGGTTGCGTGACCTGGTCGCCCAGCACTTCGGCTCGCCGGTCCCGTCGCTTCCGCCGGCGCCGCGGAGTACGCCAAAGCCGGCGGACGAGTTCGACCTCGCCCGTCTGCACCGGCTTGGTCCGGGGACAGTCGTGTCGCGCGAGACAGTCTTCCCGTCGGTGCGGTGTGTCCCACTGTTGCCGTTCGGCGGTGAGTCGGGGCTGCCGGGACTTGGACCGGAGGCGGGGGACAGTCCGCTCCTGCTCGTCACCGACGGCAAGCGGGTGCTGGCCTACCGTCCCGCCGAGGACGCCCCGGCGTGGGAGTCCGCACTGCCGACTGGTACGACCGTCACCCACGCGGCCGTGACCGGCGACGCGGTGCTGGCGGCCGGGCTGCGGGGCGCGGTGCGGTTGCGGCGTTCCGACGGCAGCCGCGTGTGGGCGTTCCGTTACCCGGACGCGGACCCCCTGCCCGAGTGGGGCCCCCGGCCGGTGGTCTGGACGGCCGGCGAGCCGGTCGTCGCGCCGGGCCTGTCCGACTTCGCGCTCGCGGGTGCACGGCTGGTCGCGCGGGTCGGAGAACACGCCCTGCTCTCGCTCGACGTCGAGTCCGGTTCGGTGGCCTGGCTACGCTCGGCCGGCGGACCGCACCAGCGGCCGGGTGTCTTCCCGGACCCCACGGGTCCGCGGTTCTCCCGGGCGTACCTTGCCGACGAGGGAGGCGTCATCGCACAACTCTCGACCGGCCAGCGCTGGTCGCTCGACGCCAGCACCGGGCGGATCGTCCACACCGCGCCGACGGCGGTGCTGCCGTGGGATGGCTCGCCGGCGCGGCTCGGGGCCGACCGGGTCGCTGTGGCCGACGGGCCCGCGCTGGTCAACGGCGTCGAACCGGACCGGACGCGCTTCGCCTGGACACTCGACGCCGGCGGGGAGGCGAGCCAGACCGGTCGGCCGCCGCAAGTGCGGGCCGTGGCGGACGGGCTGATCGTCGCCGTCTCCCGCAACCACGGCATCGAACTGGACCGGCTGCTCGGCGCGGGCGGCACGCGGTTGTGGCACGACCACGGGCCGGCGTTCCTCCCGACCGGAGAGTTGGACCTAACGACCGCCGACACAGACCTGGTCAACTTGTACGTCCCAACCGAGAGACGCCTGACCGCGCTGCGCATGACCGACGGCCGCACCGCGTGGGCGGTCGAACTCCCCGATTCCGCCGTCGGCTGGCGGGCGTATGCCGGCCGGCGCGCGGTCGCTGCCCTCCCCACGCAGCCGGTCACGGTGGATGTCCCCTCGGCTAGTCGTGCCGTGGTTTCCTTCGCTCTGGCCCCCGGTGCCTGGCGGCTGCCCGCATTGCTACTGGGTCTGTATCATGGGTGGGCAACCCGGGTCGTTCCGATTCTTGTTCTCGACCAGGAGACCGGCCGGGTTCGCCGACGGATTGATTTGCCCGCAGTCGGTCCGGCCCTCGGCGTCCACCTCGGCCCCGACCACGCCGTCGTGGTGACCGCCGGCAGGGCTTACTGGCTACAATCCCGGTAACGTCCTCATCCGGTTCCTTCTCATTCCCGCCGGAGTTCCGCGTGGCCACCGACGAATCCACCCCCCTTCTCCTCGAAGACGATGAACTCGATACCGCTGAAAAGCTCCGCGCCGGCTGCAAGCGGCTGCTGGGCGAGTGCGGCAAGGTGATCGTCGGACAACAGGAGGTTCTCGAACAACTGCTGATCGCCGTTCTGGCCAAGGGGCACTGCCTGCTGGTCGGCGTGCCGGGCCTGGCCAAGACGCTGATGATCCGCACCCTGGCCGACGGGATGAACCTGTCGTTCAACCGCGTCCAGTTCACCCCGGACCTGATGCCGACCGACATCACGGGGACCGAGATCCTCTACGACGACAAGAACTCGGGCCAGCGCGGTTTCCGGTTCGTCCACGGGCCGATCTTCGCCAACATCGTGCTGGCGGACGAGATCAATCGCACGCCGCCCAAGACCCAGGCGGCGCTGCTCGAAGCGATGCAGGAGCGTCAGGTGACGGTTGCCGGCCAGCGGCACAAGCTGCCTGACCCGTTCTTCGTCCTGGCGACGCAGAACCCGATCGAGCAGGAGGGGACGTACCCGCTGCCCGAGGCCCAGCAGGACCGGTTCATGTTCAACATCCGGGTGGACTACCCGGCCGAGGCGGAGGAGGAGGCGATCATCGCCTCGACCACGTCCGGGAACAAGACGGCGGTCCAGCGGGTCGTCTCGGGCGACGAGATCCTGGCGATGCAGGAACTGGTGCTGAAGGTGCCGGCCGCGGGGTACGTCATTCGCTACGCCTCGCGTCTGACCCGCGCTTCCCGCCCGGCCGAAGGCGACTTGCCGGTCCCGGACTTCGTCAAGAAGTACGTCGCCTGGGGCGCCGGCCCGCGGGCCGGGCAGAACCTGATCCTGGCGGCCAAGGCCCGCGCGATCTTACACGGCCGGCCGTACGTCGCCCTGGAGGACGTCCGCGCGGTCGCCCCGCCGGTCCTGCGGCACCGGGTCATGGTCAACTACCACGCCGAGGCCGAAGGCGTCACCCCGGACGAGATCGTCAACCGGCTTCTGGCGCTGATCCCGCGCGACGGCGAACGGGGGGTGTAAGCCCCCTGGTGTCCGTCCCCAACCAGCCGGCTGACGCTGGCCGTTCACCAGGACTGCCATGCCCTCACTCCGCGTCCCACCGGACATCATTGCCCGCATCGACAAGCTGGAGCTGGAGGCCCGGCAGGTCGTCGAGGGATACCTCGCCGGCCGGCACAAGAGCCCGCGGCACGGCTTCGCCGTCGAGTTTGCCCAGCACCGCGAGTATGCCCCCGGCGACGACACCCGGCACATCGACTGGAAGGTCTACGCCCGGACCGAACGCTACCACCTCAAGCAGTACGAGCAGGAGACGAACCTGGTCGCCTGGCTGGTAGTGGACGCCAGCGAGTCGATGAAGGTCAGTACCGTCAGCCGCCCGGACGGCACCCCCGTCGCCAAGTACGACGCGGCCGCCGTCCTGGCCGGGGCGCTGGCGTACCTGACCGTACAACAGTCGGACGCGGTGGGGTTGCAGATCTTCACTGACCGGCTGCGAACCGGGCTGAAGCCGTCCAGCAGTCAGGGCCAGTTCCGCGAGGTGTTGCGCGGGCTGGCCGAGGGTCCGGCCGACCGCCCGTCGAACGTCGGTCGGGCGCTGCGCGACCTGGGCGGGTTGCTCGGCCGCCGCGGCATCGTGTTCGTGTTCAGCGATCTGCTCGACGACGCGGACGACTTCGCGGCGGGGTTGCGCATCCTGCGGTCGCAAAAGCACGAGGTCGTCGTTTTCCAGGTACTCGACGCGGCGGAGGTGGACTTCCCGTTCCGCCATCCGACTCTCTTCCGCGGGCTGGAGGAGTTGCCCGAGATCAGCACCGACCCGCTCTCCGTACGCGACACCTACCTGGCCGAATTCGGCAAGCACCAGGCCGCGGTCGAAACAGTGTGTCGGACGTTGCAGACGGACCTGGTGCGGGTGCGGACCGACGACGACCTCGGGCGCGTGTTGGCCGAATACCTTCGCAAGCGCACGGGCAAGTGACCCCACGATCTGCTAAATCAAATCGTATGAACCGACGCCACTTTCTGCGCGCCGCTGCGGGGGCCGCCGCCGTTCCCTTCCTCGGGTGTGGCGATGGCGGGCCGTCTTTGTTGAACTCCTCCTACGATGCCACCCGCGAGCTGTACCGCCGGATCAACCGGCTGTTCACCGAGCGCCACCGCGTCAAGGTGCGGCCGTCGCACGGCGGCTCCGGCAGCCAGGCCCGCGCGGTCATCGACGGGCTGCCGGCCGACGTGCTGACCCTCGCCCTGTGGCCGGACACCGACGCCGCCCACAAGGCCGGGCTGATCGATGCCGGCTGGGAGGATCGGTTCCCGCACCGCTCCTGCCCGTACACCTCGACCATCGTGTTCGTCGTCCGCGAGGGCAACCAGCACAACATCCACAACTGGGACGACCTGGCGGCCCGGCCTGACCTGAGCATCATCGCCGCCAATCCGAAGACGAGCGGAGCGGCCAAGCTCGGGCTGCTCGCCTGCTGGGGGTCCGTCGTCACGCGCGGCGGGTCCGATAAAGAGGCCGAGGCACTGGTGAAGGCGGTCTATCGGCGGGTGCCAGCACTGGAGTCGTCGTCGCGGGCGGCGACCGTCACGTTCGCTCGCAAGAAGATCGGCGACGTCCACCTGACCTGGGAGAACGAGGCGTACCTGGAGGTGAAAGAGGCCCGCGGCGGGCTGACGGTCATCCACCCGCCACAGAGCATCCTGGCCGAGCCGCACGTCGCGGTGCTCGACGCCAACGCCCGGCGACACGGGACGGTCGAACTGGCCGAGGCTTACCTGCGTTTCCTGTACGACCCCGCCGCTCAGGACGTGATCGCCGAGGAGTCCTACCGCCCCACGACCCCGGAAGCCGCGGCGAAGAACGCCTCCCGGTTCGGCGCGGTCGAGCGGTTCGGCATCGAGCGGGTGACGCCCGGCGGTTGGCAGGAGGCCCAGGCGAAGTTCTTCGCCGACGGGGGCGTCTTCGACCGCGTCTACACAAGCGGGTGAACGCGGCGCGGGGGTTGCACCGGCCACGTCAGCGTGACAACTGCACGACGGGGGATGTCGGATGACCAGCCGGCGAGTTGACTTCGAGGACGCGGACGCACCCGGACGGGTGGTCGCTATTGATGCCGACCCGCAGACTGCCGTGACCCCGGGAGATCGTCCGGGGACAGCGATCGTAATCAGCCCGGACGGGCGTCAGGTCCGGGTCGTCGGAGACTACCGGGACGTCCACGTCAAGATCCAGGCTGCGGCCGCGGCGGCCCACGAGGCCGGCCCGGAGATCGGATAGCGTCGATCAGTCGCCGCCGGTGGCCGGCTGGGAGTCGGCCAGCCCCTCGACCATGGCGACCACCCGGGCGGACACCTGCCGCACCATCTCGTCCTGCTCGGCACCGGAGTAGCCCGCCCCGGCCACCACCCGGCGGACCGCCTGCTCGTCCGCCGGGCCCAGTTGATCGGTCGCCACGATGGCGGTCTTCGGATCGGATCGCCCCCACGCCGCACTCCGCTCATCCAGCACCCGGTCGGCCAGCTCGCGAACGGTCATGATCTGTCCCCCTCAGGTTGGTCTACCGGCTGAAGTTCCCTGCACAGTCCGTGCCCGTTCCGGGGACTGGCCGACCGCCGGGACTGTATTGCAGTCCCGCACATCAATACCATTGCATCATGGCTCACCAGGTTCGTTGATACGGCCCGTGGATTAATCTGCGAGTCCCGGTTTTCGTCTTTTGATATCGACGACCTGTATGGGACTATTATAAGTAGCTAGAGCATTGTAATCATGCGGTATCGCCGTGAATTGTATGCCACAAGGGAGCTTCCATGGCCAAGTCGAAGAGCGATGTGAGCAAGGCCGACATGATCCGGGACGCCATGCGGCAGATGCCGAACGGGGCCCCGAAGGACATGCAGCTTTACATCGCGGAGAAGTTTAAGACGACCATTTCAACGACCATGATCTCCTCGTACAAGTCGAACTTCAACCGCAAGTCGGGCGGGAGTGGCCGCGCTGCCGCCGAGGGCTCCATCGGGGTGAAGGACTTGACGATCTTGCGCGACTTGATCGACCGGGTCGGTGCGCCGCAGTTGCAGTCCGTCATCAAGTTGCTGTCGAAGTAAACGCCCCTTGCCGACCGCACGACCGGCCGTGAAGATGCAGTGTCGCCGGGCGAGTGGTGTAATGGCAGCCACGAGGGACTTAAAATCCCTTCCCAGGGAACTGGGGTGCGGGTTCGAGTCCCGCCTCGCCCACCTGATTAGTCCTGATTGTTCAAGGACTTGCGACGCCCCGGCCGGCCGGGGCGTCCGTCGTTTCCGGGGTGGGGTGTAGCCTGAGTGTAGCCAATCTCAGAGATCGGTGTCGCCGGAGGGTTCAACCATCTCCCCATGACGTCCGCAGCCTGCTGCTGCATCGATGGCAGGACGTGGGAGTAGACGTTCAACGTCATGTTCACGCTGCAATGCCCCAGTCGCTCGGCGACCACTTTCGGGTTGACCCCGGCAAGTAGTAGAAGCGTCGCGCAAGTGTGGCGAAGGGCGTAAAGGTTAATGTTTGGAATCTCGGCCGCCTTGAGG
>DATLIF010000626.1:0-1641 GCA_035539575.1 Fimbriiglobus sp.
CGGGGCGGACGACCCGCCGCAGCCGACGACGGCAACCAACAGTGCGAGGCCGAGAGGCCGGGTCATCGGCGGCCTCCTCAAAAAGCATTGCCGGGGATGACCTCCCCGCCGTTGCGGGTGCCCATCGCCCGGTACGCGCTCGGGTCCAGGGTCGCGGCCAGGAACCGCACCGCTCCGTCGCCGAACAGGAAGTTGGCCCCGTTCGTGTGGTCGGCGCGGAATGAGGTCAGCCGGTTCAGGTACGGGATCGTCGTGTCGTGGGGCCGGTTGAACGGAGTGCCGGTGCCGCCGAAGCTGTAGCTGACGTACCCCCACACCCACTGCGCGTTGCCGCCGCGGACCGACCCGGCGTAAGGGCCGGAGCTGAACAGGTAGTCGCGGACCTGGTAGCCGGTCTCCCCGACGGCGACCGTGTTCGAGGTGCCGTCCGGGATCGCGCTCATCCGCACGCCCTGGTCCGGCGCGGTGCCGGCCATGCGGACGAACAGCCCGTTGTCCCCGGCCGCGGGCGGCGGGCCGAACCCCATCGCTGCGTCGCCGATGCACACCGCGTAGCTGGCGTACCCCGGGAACGCGGCCGGCACCGGCGGCGGCACCATCGACGGGCACAGGTACGTCTTCAGCGGCACCGACCCCAGCGCCAGGTTGCTGAACCCGTCGCCATCCGGATCGGACCCGTCGGTCGGCGTCAGGGCCGGGTCGTACCGCCGGGCGATGGTCTCCTGCTCGACGAACGGCAGGATGCGGGTGAACGCCGAGTTGAACGTCGGGCTGTTGGCGGTCGGGAACCGCTGGTGGCTGTCGTGGTAGTTGTGGGCGGCCAAGCCGACCTGCTTGAGGTTGTTCTGGCAGGTGGTGCGGGAGGCGGCCTCGCGGACCTTCTGGACGGCAGGCAGCAAGAGACCGATCAGGATCGCGATGATCGCGATCACCACCAACAACTCGATCAACGTGAAACCTCTCGAACGGGCACGGCGCACGGGAAACCCTCCGGTTGAACGGGTGGGAATCGGTGCGAGCCGCGTTGCGAGCGGAAGGTGAGCGACCGGGGTCGCATTCCGAACGGTAGCGGAGCAGGCTCGACAAATCGGCAGGCAAATCCCCTTGCCAGCCGGCCTTATTGAGACATAATCTCAGTCTCAACAAGATATCGCTCAGGATAGATTGCTCCTGCCTACTGGCAAGGAGTGATCTCCGAAAAAATCGAATTCCGCAGGTTCGGTTTCAGGCCCGGGGAGATCGACATGCCCGACGAATCGGACCGCGACGAAGTGGACACTGGTCCCCCTTCCGGGGAGTCAGTGGTGGTGATTCCGGCCGAACAGATCTTCGGCGATCGCCGGGAGGTGTGGATCGAGTACCACGGCGAGCGCTACCGGCTGCGCATCACCCGGCGGGGGAAGTTGATCCTGCAGAAGTAGGGTGGGTCAAGCCCGGCTCAGCGGGCGCCGACCCACCGTCACGCGGCCGGTGGGTCGGCGCCCGCTGAGCCGGGCTTGACCCACCCTACCTTTTCTTCGCCGTGGCCACCCGCGAGCGGCCGGCGCCGTCCTTGACCGACGCTCCGACGGTCAGGTCCGGGTTCCCCTCGAAGAGGGCGCGGACCGCGGCGTCCTGCGTCCAACCGACCTCGACCAGCAC
>DATLIF010000627.1:0-4370 GCA_035539575.1 Fimbriiglobus sp.
GGGTGGAGCAGCGGTTGCCATTCCCGGTGTCGGTCCGCCCGTGGGACGTACTCCCCGAGGACGACCGCGGCTTCTTCTGCTTCACCGATGACTACCTGCCGCTCCACCCGAACCACGCGGCCCAGATCGGCCTCCTCACCCCGGCGGACGCCGCCCGTCTGACCGAGTGGGCGTTCGCGGCCATACCGCCTGGCTGGCCGGATCGCACGGAGCGGCGGTTCGAGCAGGAGACCTTGCTCACCGTCCGCGACTGCTGGAACGACCCGGCTCGCCGCTCCGATGTCCGGCGGTGGCTGTACGAGCGGGGCGTTCCTTTCCGCCGGACGGTGTACCTCATCTACGAGCGGAACCGGGTGGTCCAGGCGTCGTGGCGGATGGTGGTCCGGTACTGGGATGCGTTCGCGTGGTCGGTCGGGTATGCCATGGTGGCCGTCGATCACACGCTTCAGTGGGCCTGCTGCTTCCACCACGAGGACGTGTTCGTCTTCGGCAGCCACAGCAAGCACGCCGAACCAGACGTTTCACATTAGCTGACCCTCTCATCGAACTCCAACTGTTGCACCGGGCAATCGCGACTTCCGCGGCGTTTACTGTCGCGGAGTTCGAGAGTTGAGCCACCGCGTGAGGCATCGGCATTACGCGGACTACGGTCGGTGTTCGTCGGCATCCTGGCCGGAATCTGCTCCTTAGTCGCTCCTGCGGTCGCCGGATTCGCCACCGGCGGCCGGCTTGGTGAGGACACGAACCCGGACGCGCTGGCCGAGCCGCAGTTGGGCGTGCCCTTCGTCCAGGTCGATCACGTACTCCAGGGTGAGGCCGGTATTGACGCTCGTCGGCAGTGGGTTGAACTGGCGTCGCGGCAGGAACCAGTCCGAAACCCCGGCGATCCGGCCCTTCGCCAGCACGCCCGAGCTGGCCTCGTCCTCCACCCGCACCTGCAGCCCTTCGCGCACGCTGCCGGCGAACTCCTGCGACACTTCGGCCCGGACGATCCACGCGCCCGCCGGCGCCAGCCAGACGGCAGACCGCGGGGAAGTCGGACCCGCCAGGTCTCCTTCCTGGGCCTGCACCCGGAGCACCGTTCCGTCCGCCGGCGCCTTGAGTACGTGCTCCTCGAGTTCCTGGCGGGCTTGTCTTAATTGAACCTGGCCGCGCTCGAGTTGGAGTTGAGCCAGCTTGACGTCGAGATCCGGGTCCACCGCCTTGAGTTCGGCGAGCTTGTTCTGCTCGATCTTGACCAGTGAGTTGGCCGCGTCCCGTTGGTCGCGGGCCGTGTCCACCCAGCCCGGCTCACCACTCCCACTTTTCAGCAGTTTCTCCGCCGCGGACAGCGACTGCTCGGCCCCCCGGAGCTTGATGCGGGCGGCGTCGATGGCGGCTTCCGCCTCGGCCCGTTTGGCCTGGTACTGGATGAGTCCGCCCTTCGCCTTGCTCAGTTGCACCTCGGCGGCCTGGACCGCAAGGGTGGCTTCTTGCTCCCGGAGTTTGGCCGACCGGTCGTCCAGTTGCAGGAGCGGGGCGTCCTTGCGAACGGACTGCTTCTCCCTGGCAAGCACCTGCACGACCCGGCCGGCCCGCGCCGGCTGCAGGATCAACATCCCGTGCCGGCTGTCGATGTGGCCGGAGCAAACGAGGCTTGTCGGCGGCGTGTCAGGGGCAGACAGTGCCGAATCCAGCGGCACGCGGGGCCAGAAGGCTCGCAGGCCGTGCACGACCAGAACCGCGAGCCCAACGACCAGAACGGTTACGGGAATTGTTCGCTTCATGTTCGCACCCGTTCCTGAGTGTGCGCCGGCAGAGAAGTAAGGACTGCCGCCGGTGGGTTGTCGGTCGTTACTTCCTGCCGCTTCACGATGCCGTCCTCCATGTGAAGGACGCGATCGGCGAACGGAATGAGCCGCGGGTCGTGGGTCACCGCCAACACCGTGCAGGACCTCTTGTGCGCCGCCAGACTGAGGATCTCCATGACTTGCTTGCCGTGGTCCCAGTCCAGGGCACTGGTCGGTTCGTCCGCGAAGACGAGGTCCGGGTTCTTGATGAGGGCCCGGGCGATGGCGACCCGCTGCTGTTCCCCGCCGGACAGTTGCAGGGGGAGTAGGTCCGCCCTGTTCGCCAGGTTCAGCACCCCGAGCAGTTCCTGGCTGCGCCGGGCCGCCTCGGCCGACGCGAGTCCCTCGCCCCAGCGCAGCACCATCTCCAACTGCTCGCACACGGTGAGAGTGGGGAACAGGTGGAAATGCTGGAAGATGAAGCCCACGTGCTGCCGGCGAAACTCGCGGCGGTCCGCAGCGGACAGGGCGTACAGGTCGCGGCCGTCGGCCAGCACCTGTCCGGTCGTCGGCTCCAGCAGTCCGGACAGGACGGACAGCAAGGTCGTCTTGCCGCAGCCGGACGGTCCCATCAGCAACGTCAACTGACCGGGCATCACGTCCACGGAGATGTCGCGCAGCACGCGGGTCTCGGTCCCCCCGCCGCCGAACGACTTCACCAGCCTGCGAGCGGAAATGGACGGCTCGGCCATGACACCACCGTGTTCGGTTATCGCAGCAACTGGGCCGGCTCGATGTTGCGGAGCGGCCGCAGTGACAACAGACCCGCGAGTACGGCCATGCCCAGGGTCAGGGCGAACGTGAGCAGGACGATCGGGGCGGTGAGGAGGACCAGGGTGTTGACCGAGAGGGCCGCGCGGGCCAGGGCCACGGTGCAGGGCACCGCGACGAGGGTACCGCTCACGCCCAGCCAGAACGACTGGGCTAACACCAGCCGCCACACGTGCCGGCGGTGGATCCCGAGCGCCTCCAGCACGGCGAACTCCTTTGACTGGGCGAGCACGGCGGCGTAAAGCGTTTCAGTGGTGACTGACAACCCGACCAGCAGCGAGAGAGCCATGGTGCAAAGCAGCACCATGCCCCCCCGGGAGCGGAACAGCCAGTACTTCTTGACCTGGAGCGACAGTTCGGCGCTCGAATAGACCCCCATGTCCGGGTAGTCGTGTCGCAGGCGCGCGACGACGTGATCGACGTCGCGCGGGTCCCGGCAGCGGGCCGCCAGGCAGGTCGCCAGTTCGGGGTGTTCCGCGACCTGCTGCGACAGCATCCGCAGGGTCTCCTGCGAGCAGAACACGTAGACGAAGGCGAAGCCGTGGAAGCCGTGTACCGTGCCGGCCAGCCGGACCGCCTGGCCGTTGATCTCGCCGAATTCATAGCTACTCCCCTTCAGACCGAAGGTGGGGAACTCCCAGGCGTCGATCACCACCGTGCCGGGCTCGGCCAGCGCGGCACGCAACTCGGGGGTCAGCACCCTGAGGGCGCCCAGGCTGCCCGCGTCCAGGCGGGTGCCGACGAGCATGCACAGTTCCGAGCGGCCGCGCCCGGGGAGGCGCCACCGCCCCATGGCCGTCATGTAGGTCTCGGACCGCTCGACCTCCGGCTGTCGGTCGATCCGGGCCTGCCACTCGACCGGGAAGCTGTAGGTCTGGTGGAGGCTGGGAGCGTCCCTGGCCAGCACCCAGACGTCCGCGGAGCTGTAGTCGATGGTGGCGGAGGTGGTCCGCACCATGCCCATGACGAGGCCGCACTGCACGGCGATCAACACGGCGCTCAGGGCGATGGCCAGCAGCGCCGGCAGAAACCGTCGGCGGTCCCGCCACAACATCAGCAGCGAGTACGAAATGGTTGGGTGTCTCGGCCATGGCGGGGGTGTGATGTCCTGCACGTCCGACCTCCCTGAGTACAGCCGCCCCGCAGCCCCGCCTCTCACGCCGTTGCCCCGATCGTCCGGCGGGGGCGACCGAGGGCGACGCCCGCCCGACTCACAACAGGATCCCTAGCTCGTCCAGGTTTTGCAGCAGGTCGGCGACGGTGCGGTAGACGCGGAACGCACCGGCGTGGTACAGCTCTTCTTCGCCGTACCCGCCGGTCAAAACGCCAACGCTCAGCATGCCGGCTCGGCGGGCGGCGACGTGGTCCCAGACGGCGTCGCCCACGGCGACGCACTCCGCCGCCGCGACGCCGAGTTGTTTCCCAGCAGCCAGGAACAGGTCCGGCTCGGGCTTGCCCTGCAGTCCGCCCTTCCCCTCCACAACCACCGCCCCGGGTCCGACGCCGACGGCGTCCAGGGAGGCGTCGATGAGCGGCCGGTAGCTCGCCGTCGCCACGGCGTGCGGAATGCCCGCGGCGCGCATGGCGCGGAACATGTCGATGGCACCCGGCAGTGGCCGCGGCCGGGGCACCGTTTGCCGGAACAGCTCTCCGTGTCGCCGGTGGACGGCCCCCGTTAGTTCCGCGGACAGCTCGCGCCCGGTTTCGCGTTGTGCGAACCGGACGATGAGGTCCCCGCTCGACCCGACGTGGCGGTGCAGTCGGTAGCCG
>DATLIF010000628.1:0-8983 GCA_035539575.1 Fimbriiglobus sp.
GCCCCCGCCCAGGCGCCGGCGTACCTGCCGCCCGCCCAGGCCCCGGCCGCCGCGGCCCCGGCCGCCCCTGCAAACGGCAACGGCGCCGCCACGAACGGCAACGGGTGCGACGCCTGCGCCGAGGAGAAGAAGGAAGAAGAGGCGCCGCCGGCGCCCAAGTACCTGCTGGAATGCCTGCTGTCGGACACCTGTTTCGCGAAGAAGGGGTACAAGCTCTACGGCTGGATGGAGCAGTCCTACACCCCCAGCTCGGCCAGCCACCGGAACAACCCGGTCGCGCTGAACGACATCGCCAACGAGTACCTGCTCAACCAGGTGTGGATCGGCGGCGCCAAGGAGGTGGACACCTCGAAGAAGGAGTTCCAGCTCGGCGGCCGGATCGACTTCTTCTACGGATCGGACGCCCGGTACACGATCCCCCGCGGGCTGTTCGACTACCAGCTGCGCACCCCCGACCGCAACCTGTACGACATCTACCAGTTCTACGTCGATGCGTTCCTGCCCGGCGTCGGGCCGCAGGGCACCACCGTTCGGATGGGCCGGTTCGCCACCCACTGCTCGTATGAGGTGGTGCAGGGGCCCGACACCCCGTTCGTGTCCCGGTCGTACGGGTTCATGTTCAACCCGTTCACCCACACCGGCGTGTACGCGATCACCCCGCTCGACGACGACTGGACGATCTCGAACGGCGTCGCCGTGGGCAGCGACAACTTCATCGACCCGACCAACCGGGCGAACTACATCGGCCAGATCAAGTACGCCCCGAAGGACGGCCCGACGCAGGTGCTGTTCAACACGGTCATCACCGACCCGCAGTACAACGTGCAAGAGGCGTTCACCCAGTACAACGTCTACAACCTCCAGGTGATCCACAAGGCCACCGACAAGCTGACCTACATCCTGGACTCGACCTACTCGCACACCTACGACGTGCCGGGGATCGGGTTCGCCAACTGGTACGGGGCGGTCAACTACTTCGTGTACAACCTGTCCGACAACCTCAGCAGCACGAGCCGGTTCGAGCTGTTCGACGACCCGCAGGGGTTCCGCACCGGGTCCAAGGGGCTTTACACCGCCGTCACCACCGGGCTGGCCTGGAAGCCGGTGGACTGGCTCATGTTCCGGCCCGGCGTCCGGTACGACATCAACGACCGCAGCCGGGCGTTCGAGGGCGACTACGACCTGTTCACCGCCTTCACGGACATGATCATTCGTTGGTAGCCGACCGAGTGTAGTCCGCTCGCTCCGCGAGCGGACATCCGCTCGCGGAGCGAGCGGACTACATACGACGGCCCCGGGCATCCTCCCGGGGCCGTTCGAATTGAAAGACCCGCCGCGCCGTCTGGTATTACATCGCGGCGTCTGGACGGGGCCGGGTCGCCGTCTACCATATGTCTGACCTGCCCGGACGCCGCCTCTCATCACCCGACCGACGACGCAAGGGATCCACATCCATGCCAAGCCGCCGTCACCGGCCCGCGTTTACCCTGATCGAGTTGTTGGTGGTGATCGCGATCATCGCGATCCTGATCGGGCTCTTGCTGCCCGCGGTCCAGAAGGTGCGCGACGCCGCCGCCCGCGCCCAGTGCCAGAACAACCTCAAGCAACTCGGCGTTGCGTACCACAACGAGGCCGGGGCGTACGACAGCAAGTTCGCCCCCCGGCTGATCGGGCAGACCGCGGCCAACCAGGCCAAGCCCCGCGGCTGGGGCGTGGACCTGCTGCCGTACGTCGAGCAAGACAACCTGTACAAGCTGTTCGACCTGAACCTGCCGTTCTTCGCCGGCCCGGCCATCGGGATGCCGACCGCTCGCAACCAGGAGGTCTCGAACACACCGGTCAAGACCTTCCTGTGCCCGTCCGTCCCGTCCCGGTCCGGCCCGTACAGCTACACGTTCAACCTCCCGCCGTACCCGGCGATGAGCTGGCAGGCGTACCCGGCCGACTACACCCCGCTGGCCGGCGTCAGCCAGCCGCTGGCGACGTTCCTCGGGCTGACGGCGACGGGCACCGCGCTGGAGGGGGCGCTGGCGACCGACCAGCGGCGGTCGGTGCTGCTGCCGGACGGCACCTCGAACACGATCCTGATGGCCGAGGTCGCCGGCAAGGACCGGCTGCACCGGGCTGGCAAGGACACCGGGCAGCAGCTCAGCGGGTTCGCCGGCGGCATGGGCGGCTGGGCCGACGCCACCAGCGGCGGGTCGCAGCTCTACGGGTCCAGCAGCGACGGGACGACCACCCCCGGCAACTGCGGGGTGGGCTGCTCCAACGACTACGGCCTGTACAGCTTCCACTCCGGCGGGGCGAACGTGCTGATGGCCGACGGGTCGGTCCGGTTCGTCACCGCTTCGGTCAACATCCGCACCCTCGCCGCCCAGGTGACGTACAACGGCGGCGAAGTGGTTTCCGACAACTGACCGGGGGCCGCCGATGCGAACGCGACTCGCCCGGTCCGCCGGGGCCTGTGCGGTGGCCGTCCTGGCCGTGGTGCTGTCGTCCTGCGGCGACGGCCGGGTGAAGGTCTACCCGGTCCAGGGCAAGGTGGTGGACGAGAAGGGCAAGCCGGCCGCGGGGGCGATGGTGATGTTCCACCCGGTCAACCCGCCGGGCGGCAACGTCGAGGCGGTGGTCGGGACGGCCGACACCGAAGGGGTGTATCGGCTGACCACCTACACCGCCGGGGACGGAGCGCCGACCGGGCAGTATGTGGTAACGGTCTGTTGGTACGAACCGAAGAAGACGCCGTTCGGCCCGACGCCGAAGGATATCCTGTGCGGCAAGTACGCCAGCCGCGAAGGGTCGCAGATCAAGTTCTCAGTCGAGCCGACCGCGGGCAACGAGATGCCGCTCATCACGGTCCGCATCCCTCGATGAAATGACGGAATGACGAATGACGAATGACGGAAAGGGCGTTGCTGCCGTCATTCGTCATTCGTCATTCCGTCATTTTGCGAAGTATCGCCCCACCTCCCGCGCCGCCTGCGGCGGCACCCGGTCGGCCGGCGCGTCGCCGACCACCGGGCCGAACGCCACGCCCAACAGTGACCGTCCCGGCCGCGCCCGGCGGGTGTACGTCCCCTCGCCCCAGTGCTCGCCGAGCGCCGCCACGTCGAACCGGTCGAACGTCTGCTTGTCGGGCAGGTAGCGGAGGGTGCCCCGCAGCCGGACCTCGTAGCCGCGCTCCGCCTTCTTCGGGTCCGCGTTGGTCGCCAGCAGCGCGTCGCCGTCGAGCCGCAACTCGACCCCGGCATCGGACACGCCGGTCACGGTCAGCGTCATCCGCCCCCGCCGGACGTCGTCCCTCGTCCAGAAGTTTGGCTCGCCGCGCGTGTTGTCCACCAGGTGGAACATCAGGACGCGGTCGCGGATCGCCGCCGGCACGTCGTAGGTGAACCCCACGTCGGCCTTCGCCGGGGCCAGCGCGCGGACCTCGTCGCGGGTCAGCCAGAGGAAGTCGCGGCTGGCCTGGTCGCCGCCGAGGGTCTTGCAGGTTCCCTTGCACAGCTCGCCGTCGTTGCGGTCGAGGATGCGGGCGTGGACCCGCACCACCAGCCCGCCCGGCGGCGGGGTGCGGGTGTAGGCCGGGTCGAGCTTGCCGGGGTCGCCGACCGTGACCGCCCCGGGCTTACGGCGGTTTTCCGGCAGCTTGCGATACTTGTCCAGCCCCCGCGTCAATTCCTCGCGGGTGACCTCGGCGAGCTGGCCTGCGTTCTTGTACGAGAGCAACTCGCCGTCGGCGGTCAGGACGTAGATGCCCTGGCGGGTGCTGCCGCCCTGGCCCTTGCGCGGCCCCTGGGCCGCCACCTTGCGGAAGAACTCCCCCTCGGCGTCCTGCCGGCGGCGCTGATACCAGTCGTCGGCGGTCACGGGGACGAAGTCCTCGCGCGCCATCTTGAGCACGGCGGGGTCGGAGAAGGCGGACGCACGGCCCGCGATCACGTTGTTTCACCCGCACCCCAGCGGGTGCCCGTCCATCTCCCAGAGCAGGATCGGCTTGCCCGCGGCGGCGGCCGTCTTGCGGGCCTCCCACAGGGACGTGAGCCACGGCACCTGGGCGTAGAGGTCTTCCCCCGCGGCCGGGCGGACGGTCTTGAGGACCGCGGCGGCCTCGGCGTCGGTCAGGGCGGCCGGCGGCGGGTCGGCCCGCAGGGCGGCTACGGCGAGCAGGGCCGGGGCGACGTATCGAAGGCGGGTCATGGGTGGGTTCCCTCCAGGCGGGTCAGTCGTCATGATAGCCGGCCGGCCTGGGTGTGCGGCCGGTCCGCGGGAAGTCCACGTTGCGGCGGCCTCGGGTCGGGGCTTACAATCTTAACCAACTTATCCCCCCGCTCAGCGCCGCGGTCCGGAGGCCCCTCCCATGCCCCGAGTCCAGGCCTTGCTCGAGTGTCTCGGGTTAGCCCTCTGCGAGAAGGCTCGTAAAGCCCTTTACGGCGAGGGCCGCATCGGCGACGTCCTCACCGACGTGGCCCGCGCGGTGCTCGACTACGCCCACAAGGAGTTGCCCACGGACGACCTGCGGCTGGCCCTTGGGGAACTCGCCGCCCTCGGCCCCGACCAGTACGCCGTCCGCCTCGACAAGCTGATCCAGGGGCTCTCCCGCGTCCACGCCATCCCGTCCAAGGAGGGGCTGGTCGATTACCTGCGGGTCTGGCCGGCCACCGTCCGCCAGGTGCTGCGGCGGCCGTCGGACCCGACCGGCCGGTCGGCCCCCGAGGGACTGGCGTTCTACAAGCCCGACGACATGCTGGTGTTCCTGCCGCCGCGGGCCACCCGGTTCCGCCCGGGAGCCGAGCCGGCCGGGCTGGACACCTGGGACCTGACCGAGTTCCGCGGCATGGGCGAGTGCTCCGAAGTGTGGGTCGCCACCGACGAGTCCCGGCCGGACCACGCCGCGGCGCTGAAGTTCGCCACCGACCCGACCGCCGCCGAGCAGGTCGTCGCGAGGGCCGACCTGTTCAACAAGGTGTTCGAGCTGAACGACCTGGCCGGGGTGGTCCCGCTGCGGACCGTCTACCTGGAGACGGACCCGCCGGCCCTGGAGTACCGGTACATCTCGGGCTACGAGCTGACGGGGCTCATGTACGAGTGGAAGTGGCGGTTCAACGCGGCCAAGCCGGAGGCGGCGCTGAAGCTGGTCAAGCGGGTGGCCGAGATCGTCGGGCTGGCCCACTCCAAGGGGCTGGTCCACCGTGACCTGAAGCCCTCCAACGTCATCCTGCACCCGACCGAGGGCGGGAAGTTCACCCTCTGGGTGACCGACTACGGGTGGGGCCAGATCGCCGCGGCACGCTCCATGGAGTTGGGCCGCGGCGGCACCCCGCGCGGCGAGCAGCACCGGCTGGAGCTGCGCGGCGCGCACACCCCGCTGTACGCCTGCCCGCAGATGGCCAAGCGGGAGGCCCCCGACCCGCGCGACGACGTCCACGCCCTGGGCGTCATCTGGTATCAGTTGCTCAAGCGCGACCCGAAGGCCCCGCCGCCGGTCGGCACCGAGTGGGTCGAGGAGTTCCGCAAGGACGGCTTCACCGACTCGCAGGCGCGGCTGTTGACCTCGTGCATCGCCACCCGCCCGGACAAGCGGCCGGCCGATGCCAACGCCTTCGCCGAGATGCTCCGAAACGTGGCGGTGGCGGTCGCCTCCCCGATGGAGGGGTCGAAGATCATCCAGCTCAAGCCGCCCTCCGGCGAGTTTCCGACGGTCGGCGGGCCGAAGTCCGGCGTCTACGCCAAGACTCCGCCGCCGGCCCCGACCGGCTACGGCGGGCTGCCGCGGCTGGTGTCCAACTCGGTCGGCATGACGTTCTCCCTGATTCCGCCGGGCAAATTCACGATGGGCTCGGCCGACGGCGAGCCCGGCCGCCGCGAGCACGAGGGGCCGCCGCACGAGGTGACAGTCACCCGGCCCTACTACATGTCGGTCTTCCCGGTCACGCAGGGGCAGTACGAGCGGGTGGCGGGCAGGAACCCGTCGCACTTCAACCGGGTCCACGGCGGCGGCCCGGACTACCCGGTGGACACGGTGAGCTGGCACGACGCCGAGCAGTTCTGCGCCCGGCTGACCCTGCTGCCGGAGGAGGAGATGCACGGCCGGGTGTACCGGCTGCCGACGGAGGCCGAGTGGGAGCGGGCGTGCCGGGCCGGGACGACCACCGCGTTCTGGTGCGGCGAGAAGCTGACCCCCAAGGAGGCGCACTTCGCAGCCGCGGGGAGTTTCGCCAAGACCGGCGGGTCCGGCAAGACGGCCCCGGTCGGCGGCCTGGCGCCGAACCCGTGGGGCCTGTACGACACGCACGGCAACGTGCAGGAGTGGGTGCAGGACTGGTACGACGAATACTATTACTTCGACAGTTCCAAGGAGGACCCGCCCGGCCCGCACCACGGCCACCTGAAGGTGACGCGCGGCGGGTGTTGGGTGATGTTCGGCGGCGACTGCCGCAGCGCCGCCCGCCGGCCCCACGCCCCGGACAGCCCGTCCAACGCGATCGGGTTCCGCGTGGTCATGGTGGCAAACGCCCCGACGGGGTGAGTAGCCCGACTCTCCGAGTCGGTTCGCCACACCCATCCGAAACCCGCGGCTAGAACAGGGCTGCCCCGGCCATGTTCTCCTTGTAGTCGAGGTACGCCAGGAACCCCAGTCCGCTGAGGATGCCGTAGCAGACGCACGTGCCGATCCACGACGGCGACACGAACTTCAACGCGCTGCCCGCGAACTGGTTAAGCTTCAGCCGCACGCCGTTGAAGTCCACCGCGTAGATCTCGTCCAGCACCAGGTGCGACAGGAATCCGATCATCACCCCGGCGGCCAGCAGGAGCCGGGTCCGCATCTCGCCGTGGTACTCCAGGTACACCAGCAGCCCGAAGATCAGCATCGCCGGGATGCTGTGGAACATGCCGCGGTGGACTGACACCCGCCGCAGCACGAAGGCCAGCCCGTAGCGGATGAGCAGGTACAGGAACCCGAGCGTCGCCAACACCCCCTCCTGGGTCATGCCGACCGCCATCAGTCGCGGGACGAGCAGCAGCGGGATGACTGCCGCGGCCAGCCCGGACAGCTCGCGGACCGGCACCCCGGAGTCGCTGTCGAGGTCCGGCAGCATCCCGCCGACGGCAGTGATCCCGGCCGCCAGAAACGCCGTCTCGGCCGGGAACCCCAGCGGGTTGACCGCCGCCGCCCCGTACCCGACGCCGCACAGCGTCGAGACGGTGATGTGCGTCCGAAAGCCCGCCATGACTCTCCCTTTGGGGGAATGCCGAATGACGGAATGGCGAATGACCGAATGAGGATGGGCATAGAGCCAGCCCGATCGGCATTCCGTCATTCCGTCATTCGGCATTCGTCATTTCCGCCAACTGACCTTGTGAACACCCGTTCCCTTATGGCGAAATGGGGGTGTACTCCCCAGGAGGTATTCGCCATGACGAACGAGGACATTGCCCGGCGACTGCGGCACCACGCCTCGGAACTATCGCGGGCCGGCGACAATCTGTACCGGGTGCGGGCGTTCCGTCAAGCCGCGATGGCGGTGCTGACGCTGCCGGAGCCGGTGGATCGGCTGGACCCTTCGGCCCTGGAGCGGGTGCCGGGGATCGGCCGAAGCCTGGCCGGGACAATAGGCGAGTATGCAAAAACTGGTCAGTGGCTGCCGAATCCGCGAGCCGGGGCCGCGAGCCCGCCTGGCCGGAACACCCCGAACCACGGCCTTGCCGTTCGACGCCGGCCGGTGGAGTAGGCCCATCTCTGCATGACCTCCCGGATCGGGATACAATTGGCGCGGCATGGGAGGAAGTCATCCCCCCGCCGCAATCCGGTTGACCCGACAGGAGTTGGCCATGTCCCTGGTTCGAGCGATCACGTTCGTCGTGGCGTGTACGCTGACCGCCGCCGCGGAGGACAAGCCGACCAAGTTCGACCCCGAGAAGTTACTCGGCAAGTATGTGGACATCGAGGGCGTGAAGGCTGGAGAGAAGGCCGACCCGGACCGCCTCAAGGGGCAGTTCGTGACCGTGTCGAAGGACGTCTTCAAGATCGAGGGCGACAAACCCGAGCAGACGTTCGAATTCGCCTACAAGCTGAACACGGACAAGAGCCCGGTCGAGATCGACCTTGAGATCCAGTTCCCCGACGACCTGAAAGGGAACAAGGCCCGCGGGATCATCGCGCTCGACGGCAAGACGTTGAAGCTCTGCTACCATCACGAAAACAAGGACCGCCCGAAGAAGTTCGAGTCCACCGGGGAGAACGGCTACTTCCTCTGGACGATGAAGCGGGCGGAATAGCGGTAGGCGGTGGAACTAGCGTGGTCCGGTCACTTGGTCGTAATCCTTGGCGTGCGGAGGACTCTCTTCAGCCCGAAGGACTGGGAGTCCTCAGCCCAGGGCAACGCCCTGGGAAGCCGATACCCAGGGCGTTGCCCTGGGCTGGGAACTCCCACCCCTTCGGGGTGAAGACCGAATACTCCCCAGTTCCGAGCACTTCGACCGAGCATGCTCCGGTCACGGAACAACCGGGCCGGACACGGCCGACCAGTCCACCGCCTCCTTGTCCAACAGCGGCAACTCGACCGGCAGCGCCTCCAGGTACTTCGTCGCCGCCCCGGTGTTGAACACCACCACCTCGTCGTCGGGCTTCACCTCGCCCGCCGCGATCAGCTTCTCCAGCACGTCCAGGCACACCGCCGTCTCCGGGCAGACGCTGATGCCCTCGGCCGCGCTCGCCCGCCGCATCCACTGGCCGATGGCCGCCTCCGACCCGGCGACGGCTTGGCCGCCGCTGGCGCGGATCGCGTCGAGCATCATGAAGTCCGCCACCGCGACCGGCACCCGCAGCCCGCTGGCGACGGTCCGCGCGTCCGGGAACAACTCCGCGAACCGCTCGCCCTTCTCGAAGGCCCGCACGATCGGGGCACAGCCCTCGGCCTGGCAGGCGTACAGACGCGGCATCTTCCTCCCCTCTCCCTTTGGGGGAGAGGGGCCGGGGGTGAGG
>DATLIF010000629.1:0-2982 GCA_035539575.1 Fimbriiglobus sp.
GGCGTGGTCTTCCTCGGCGAACATCCGCTGCTCGGCCGGCGCGTGGCGATCAAGGTCGTCGCGCTGGACGACGAATCCCGGCCGGACGCGCGTTCCCGGTTCGTCTCCGAGGTCCGCAACCTGGCGCGGCTGTCTCACCCGCACATCGTCGCCACCTACGACGCTGGGTCCATGCCTGCGGAGGAACTCGGCCAGCCGACCCTGTGGTATCTGGTGATGGAGTTGGTCCAGGGCGGGGACGTGGAGCAGTACGTCACCGAGCGAGGCGCGCAGCCGGTCGGGCTGGGGTGCGAGTGGGGCCGGCAAGCCGCCTCGGCGCTGCGGACCGCCCACGCCGCCGGGGTGGTCCACCGCGACATCAAACCGTCGAACCTGCTCCTGACCGAGTCGAGGCGGGTAAAGCTGATCGACTTCGGGCTGGCCCGGGACTTTGCCAGCACCCGGACGTCGCCGCGGACACTCCTGGGCAGCGTGGACTTCCTGGCCCCGGAGCAGTTGGCCGACGCGCCGACCGCCGGGCCAGCGGCCGACGTATACGGGCTGGGGGCGACCCTGTTCTGGGCGTTGACCGGGCACCTGCCGTACCCCCGAGCCCGGAGCGTGGCGGAGGCCATTCAGGCGGTAAGGTGTGGCCCGCCGCGGACACCGCGGGAGGTCGGCGCGGACTTGCCGCCGGCGCTGGAAGCGCTGGTCCTCCAGATGCTGGCCCGCAATCCCGGCGAGCGGCCAACGCCCGGGGAGGCTGCGGACCAGCTCGCCGCCTACGCCGCAGCCTCGGCACACCTGGAACTGGACGACACGACCCTGGCCGGCGACCACGACGCCGAGGCCGACCGGCTGCGGGCGGCTCTGCAGGAGGTCGAGGACCTGGCGCGGGCCGCCGCGGCCGGGGCGACTTCGGCCCGGGGCGCGGTGCCGACCGCCCTGGCCGCCGTCGCCGCCGCCCGGCCCGGCGAGTCGGTCCCACACCAGCAGCGGGTAAGCGGATACGTCCGCACCCTGGCCGCGGCCCTCCGGAGCGACCCGGAGTGGGCGATGCTGACCGACCCGGCCTACGTCGAGGAGCTGGTTCACGCGGCCGCGGCCCACGACCTGGGGCTGGTCGGGGTGCCGGACGAGGTGCTGGAGAGCCTCGCCCGGCTGACCCCGTCGGACCGGCACCTGTACGAGGCCCACCCGGCAATCGGCGACGGCATCCTCGACGCCCTCGGCCGGGGTCACGGGCCGGCGTTGCCCTGTCTTCGGCTATTGCGGGCGGCGGTGCGGCACCACCACGAGCGCTGGGACGGCACCGGGTTCCCGGACGGGCTGTCCGCTGGCAAGATCCCGCCGGCCGCCCGGCTGGTCGCGGTGGCCGACGCCTACGACACACTCCGGCAGACCCAGCCAGCGTTGTCGCACGCCGACGCGGTCAAACGGCTCGTCCGGCTGGGCGGGGCCGCCTATGACCCGGCCGTGGTCGCAGCGCTGCACAAGTGCGAGACGGAGTTCGACCGCATCTGGGAGAACCTGCCCGACCCGGACCGGGTGGTGCAATTGGAGCTTGACGCGCTCCCGGATCACGATTCGTGACCGAGTAGCGGGGACGCCAACGGCGTCCCCGATCCGGCCGCAGCGCGAACTTAAAACTCGATCGCGTCCCAGGCGGTCGGGACGACGAACACCTTGCCGTCGCCGATCCGCCCGGTCCGGGCGGCCTTGGCGACCCGGTCGGCCAGCTCGGCGTACCGGTCCTCGGCCACCCAGATCGCGATCTCCACCTTCGGCAGATAAGCGGTGCTGAACTCGCCGCCGCGGTAGCGGTCAAGGTAGCCCTTCTGCCGCCCGTATCCCTTCGCCTCGCGGACCGCGCAAGCGTCCACGCCCAGCTCGGCGACGGCCCGCAGGACCGCCTCGGCCCGGAACGGCTTGACCACGACCAGCAAGTGTTTCATGGCCGGCAAGGGCTACGGCACGCTGTCGAACTTGTGGACCAGGCGGCTACTGTTAACGTCGAGAGTGGCCAGGATTTCGCGGACGTGGTCGATGGGGGCGGGAGAAGTGGTGACGGCCCAGCAGATGATGTTGAGGTTTTCCTGGCCGTCTTTAAGTCGGGCGATGATCTGGTCGAGGAGGGCTTTCTGGTCCTGGAACTTTTGTTGGACGACGCCGAAGTCGCCGCGGTCCAGTTCGGCCCAGTAGCACGTCCCTTGCAGGTGTTCCAGCCACCTCGCCCGCAGGTAGTCCCACCAGTGCTCGCGGACCCACTGGCGGATGGCGTCCTCGCCGAGATCCCGACCGGCACGCTCGCTGGCGATCCACTTGAACCGATCGGCCTCGCACTGGCTGTCGGTGTGGATGCTCCGACAAACCAGAGCGCCGGTCGGAGCTGTCGGCATGGCTGCGGTTGAGGCGTCCATTGTGCCGTCCCATCGCCCGGGAGAGACGGAATCGACCGTGCGGGCGGGCACGGCGACCATCCCTCGATTGTAGCCCAAAAACACCGCCCGTTGCAACCCGGTCAGCGGGCCAGATAGCCGCCGTCCACGAACAGCACCTGCCCGGTGACGTAACTACCGGCCTCGCTGGCCAGTAGGAGGCACGGCCCGGCCAGCTCTCGCGGCTCGCCCCACCGGCCCATCGCCGTCCGGTCGGAGAACACCTTCTTCTCCGCGTCGGAAAGGATCGACAGCGGCATATCAGTCAGGAACGGCCCCGGGGCGATGCAGTTCACCGTCACGCCGAACGGGCCGAGGTCCAGGGCACTGGCCCGGGCCAGCCCGAACAGGGCCGACTTGGTCGCGGAGTAGGCGTTGCGGCCCTCCTTGGACACCTGGCCGAAGATCGACGCGATGTGGATCACCCGACCCCAGCGCCGCTCCTTCATCCCGGGGACCAGCTCGCGGGTCAGGGCCATCACCGAGGAGAGGTTCACCTCGACGATCCGATCCCAGGTCTCGTCGGACACCTGGTCGATCGGCTGCGGGGCGTTCATCCCGGCGT
>DATLIF010000630.1:0-16175 GCA_035539575.1 Fimbriiglobus sp.
GCGCTATTGCACGGACCGCCGGCCGGTACGGACAGGGGCGATGGGAGATCGGTGAGAGCTTGGGCCGGGATGTTGCGATGTCGGCCGGGGGACGGCTACCCTGGGCCGGGGATCGATCCGCGCAACATGGGACTCGCGATGTCACTGTGCGTACCGCTTCTTCTGGCCCTCACCCCGGGAACGGCCGACGAGGATCCAGCCGTTGCCGCCGCCCGGAAACGGGAGCAACTTGTTCGCACGGCCAGGTTCGAGGTCCGCGTCCGGGAGGTCCACGCGAGGGGGGCAAGGAGCGACCGGGCCGGCGCCGCCGTCCGGACGCCGGTGCCGGCCGCCGAGATGGTCGTCGAATGGGACGGCGCCCTGGTAATTTCCGGGAACAAGGCCCGGGTCGAAACGAACCAGCCCATGTGGACCGGCACGCGGTTCGGCCCGCCGCGCCAGCGCGTGGATGTGTCCGATGGGGACCTGCGGACCACCTTCTTCCCCGACGGCCTTGGACCGGACCGCGTCCCGCAAGGGTTGGTCGAGCGGAGTGCGGGGGCCGGTGCGGCCGACTCCACGCTCTGGGCACCCGCGAGTATGGTTTGCCGCGGTTTCGGTCCGGACCTGCTCGTCCGGGCCGAAACCGATGAAGCGGCCGAGGTGATAGAGGGCGATCGGTGCCGGGAGTACACCGCCCCCGGACCGGCCCGGTACTGGCTCGCCGTGGACAAGGGGTACGTCGTCCGCCGCATTCGGCATGGGGGAGCGTTTCAGACGACGTGGCAAACCGACGTCCAGTATCGCCAGGATGATTCGTTCGGTTGGCTGCCGTCAGACTGGGCCCTGACCGAATACGGTCGGGACGGCCGGACCCTGGTCACGACCACCGTGACGGTCGCCGGCGTTCGGCTGAACGAGGCGGTGCCGGACGAGACCTTCCGCGTTACCTTCCCGCCCGGGACACGGGTTGGTGATTCGGTCGCCCGTAAGGACTATAGCGTCGGACCGGACGGCACCTGGCACGAGGTGGACCCGGCGGCCTTAATTCGATTCGCCGGCCACCCGGAGCCACCGGGACTGGGTGTGTGGTGGCAACTCGCCCTGTTCGCCTGGCTCGGCGTCGCAGTCGTGCTGGGCGTACTGCTGGCGATCTGGCTGAAGCTGCGCCGCACCTCAATCGGGTAGCCCCGACATCTCAGACGGCCCAGTTCTCGACCGCCAACCCGGGGACGGCGGACAGGTCCGAGTCGGTGGTGACGACGGTGCAGTTCCCCAGCGTCAGGGCAACCGCGGCGAGTTGAATGTCGATGATCCCCATCGGGCGACCGTTCCGACGGAGTTCGGCGCGGAGCCGGCCGAACTCTTCCGCCGCCCGCCGGTCGAACGGCCAGACCTTGACGCCGAGCAACCCGACCCGGAGTTGGTTGAGGTTGGCGTCCCGGGTGGCACTATTCTCGGCGCCGTAGAACAGTTCCCCGACGACCGGCTCACACGTCCCGATAACGATCCCCCGCCGCCGGGCCTCCTGCACCTTGACATCTACGCCGCGACGCTTGTTGATCGAATCGCTCATCGCGTTCGTGTCGAGGAGGTAGCGGCGGGTCATTGGAACAGGTCCTCGATGGCCTTCGAGTCCTTCTCCCAGTTCGCCAACTCCCGGGCCTTATCCTCCGCGCGGATTCGACGCCATTCCGCGTCCTCCTCCTCGGTGAGGAAGGGCTTGAGGGACTCGTACCACGCCAGCCACCGGGCGATCGACTCCGGGTCGGTGCCCAGAAGGCCGTCCGGGTCGTCGTCGGATACGGGATCGACCAGTTCCAGCCGCACCTCCGCCCCGTCCGGCCAGTCGGCCGGCGGCGGGCCGTCGAGGATGACCTGCCCGTTCTTGAACGTCCCGCGGATCGCACTCATCCGGCACCCCCTTTCGCACGATGCTGTCCGTATTATGACACCGATCGTCCGACCCGTCTGCCCGGGAGTCGCTATGCCCGCGCTCGTCGAGGACACCTACGCCGAGGCATTCCGCAGCATCTACGCCGGGGTGCTCGTCACCGCGCGCGACCGGACCTGGCTCGACCACGCGGTTCACGCCGCGACCGGCAACGCCAGTTCCTCCATCCTCTGCGACTGCGAGGCCGGGCTGGACCGGTACGTTGAGCCCGCCGAGACGCCCGACGGCCGGCCGGGGGCGGTCGTGCAGTTCCACGTCCCCCGCTTTTGGAAGGACCGCGCGCAGCGGCTCGAAAAGAGCGTGCTGGTCCGCGTCAGCCAAAACGTCCTCACCTGCCCGACGACCGCCGCGTTCAACGTGCTGCCCGCCGAGGAGAACTGGTTCCCGCTCGGGCGCAAGCTCGCCTACTTCGGCGACGGGCACCAGTTCAAGGACGAGCGGTTCGGCAAGCGCGCCTGGGTGGTGCCGATCCTGTCCGGCGAGTTCGTGATCGAGCGGAGGTGCGGCTGGGCGGACGGGCTGATGGGCGGCAATCTGTGGTTCCTGGGCGGCACCGCCGACGCGGCCCTCGACGCCGCGGAACGAGCAGCGAAGGCGGCGGGCGAGGTACCGGGGGTGAGCCTGCCGTTCCCCGGCGGGGTCGCCGCCAGCGGGTCGAAGGCCGGGAGCAAGTACAAGTTCACCATCGCCAGCACCTACGCGGAGTACTGCCCGACGCTGCGCGGCAAGCCGGGGGTCGAGTCGCGGTTGCCGGAAGGCGTCGCGAGCGTGCAGGAGATCATCATCAACGGGAAGGATCTGCCGACGATCGCGGCCGCGACGCAGAAGGCGATCTCCGCGGCGAAGGACGTGCCGAACCTGCTTCGCATCAGCGCCGGCAACTACGGCGGCCGGCTCGGCAAGAGCTTCGTCTACCTCGACCCGACGAAGCAGCCGACGTGAGAAAACAGGACCTTGAAATCCGATTTCCTCCGGCTATACTTGTTGGTGTTGGATTGCCCGCCTTCCTGACCCGCCTATTTGGGGTCGTCCGCATGTTCCGTCTGTCACTCACGGCGGCCGCCGTCGCGGTCGTTCTCTCGACTGGACCGGCCGTCGCTCAGGTTCCCGACTTCGAGCGGGAGCCGATCAACTACAAGGACGCGCCGGACGACAACGCGGTCGCTGCGCTGCGCGAGAAGCTCCGCAAGGGGCAGGTCAAGCTGCCGTTCGACGACGACCGCGGCTACCTCAAGGCCGTGCTCAAGGAACTGGACGTACCGGTGTCGTCGCAGATCCTGGTCTTCTCCAAGACCAGCCTGCAACGCGAGCGGATCACCCCCAAGACGCCGCGGGCCATCTACTTCAACGACGACGCCTACGTTGGGTTCTGCCTCCGCGGCGACGTGATGGAACTGTCCGTCGCCGACCCGAACCTGGGCACCGCGTTCTACACCCTCGACCAGCAGCCAGCCGAGAAGCCGCAGATCACCCGGCAGACGGACAACTGCCTGATCTGCCACGCCACCAGTTCCACCCAGGGGGCGCCGGGGCACCTGGTCCGGTCCGTGTTCACCGACCGCGAGGGGTTCCCGGTGCTGTCCGCCGGGTCGTTCCGCACCGACCACACCAGCCCCATGGGCGAGCGGTGGGGCGGGTGGTACGTCACCGGCACGCACGGCGAGCAGGAGCACATGGGCAACCACGTGGTGCAGAACAAGCGCCACCCGGAGGCCGAGGCCAACGACCGCGGGCAGAACGTCACCGACCTGCGCGACCGGTTCACCGTGGCCAACTACCTCAGCCCGCACTCGGACGTCGTCGCGCTGATGACCCTGGAACACCAGGTCGAGTGCCACAACCGGCTCGCCCGGGCGTCGATCCTGACCCGGCAGGCGCTGCACCACGAGACGACGCTCAACAAGGAACTGAACGAACCGGCCGGCAAACGGTGGGACAGCACCACCCGCCGCATCGAGAGCGCCGGCGAGCCGCTGGTCCAGTACCTGCTCTACAGCGGCGAGGCGAAGCTGACCGACCCGGTGGCCGGCACGTCGGACTTCACGAAGGAGTTCACCGCCCGCGGGCCGTTCGACAAGTCGGGCCGGTCGCTACGCGAGTTCGACCTCAAGACGCGGCTGTTCAAGTACCCGGGCAGCTACCTGGTCTACTCGAAGGCGTTCGCCGACCTGCCGCCCCCCGTGAAGGAGTTCGTGCTGCGGCGGTTGCACGAGGTGCTGACCGGGAAGGACACGTCCGAGCCGTTCCGGCACCTGTCGGAGGCCGACCGCAAGGCGGTGCTCGAAATCCTCCGCGACACCCTGCCGGACCTGCCCGGGTACTGGCGGGCCGGCTGAGCCGGTGGTACGCTGACCCCACCGCGGCCGGAGGGGGCGATGATCACCGTCTTCGTCTGGAAGTTCCGGGGGATGGACGACGCCTGGGGCCACACCTCGATGCTGGTCGGGCGGACGTACATGTCGTGGTGGCCGGCCGAGCCGGCGCCGGAGACACCACCCCCGGACGTGCCCTTCCGCAGCCGCACCTACCGGGACGACGTTCGCGACGAGAGCCGCGACCCGGACCACACCATCGAGATCGACGGGCTCGACGAGCGGCGGGTCCTCGACTGGTGGCAGACGTTCGGACTGGTCCGCGGCGAGGGCGAGTTCCCCGGCGTGCTGCCGCCGTGGGAGACGCTCCGGCAGAACTGCGCGACGGCGGTCGCCCGCGGGCTGCGGCTGGGCGGCGGTGACACCTACGCGACATGGTGGAAGTCGTGGAACGTCGTCTGGACCACGGCCGACGTGCTCGATTACGCCCTGTCGATTCGCAACGGCCTGGCCCGCCGCCGGGACCGGCGGTGACGGTCCACCCGCGTAGGGTGGGCACCGCCCACCGCTGGAGCGCAGCGGTGGGCGGTGCCCACCCTACGCGGGTGGATCAATCTTCAGTCTTTCAGGTCGGATTCGGTGTACAGGGTGAACCCCTGCCGCTGAAGGGTCGCGGCCGCGCTCTCGAAGTCGTCCACGTGGATCGCCAGCGCGGTGTTGCCTCCCGGTCCGACCCCGATCAAGAGCGGGTAGGCGTAGTTGATGTCGATCTCCGCCCCCAGCAGCGCCTTGGTGATGGTCAACAGCGGCTGGTCGTTGTCGGGCACCTTCACCACAAGCAGGTCACTCTCGGCGAACGGCAGCCGAGCCTGCTTGAGCAGTTCGTAGCCGCGCTCGTAATCGCTGGGCACCAGCCGGATGATGGCGCAGTCGGTCGTCTCGACGACGGTCAGCGAGACGACGCGGACCCGGGCCGTCTCGAACCGGCGGACGAGGTCGAGCATCGCCCCCATCCGGTTGGCCAGGAAGACGTTGAACTGCCGCACGCTGGGCCAGTCCCGGCCGCGCGCGGTCGCGAATCCCACTCCCTCGCCCGCCTCATCGTCTTCGTGATGCATTCCCATTCCCCAAGTTCCCGGACGGCCAGAGTTTACCCGAAACCGGCCGCCGGCTCAACCCGGGACCGCCGCTGTCCCGGGGGTGACGACTTGACGGGACGATCGGCCCTCCCGCAACTATGTCATCCCCGGGTCTACTTCACTCACCTGTCCCCCTGGTGCCTCATGCCGACCCGACGCACGTTCACCAAGACCGCCGCCGGCACCGTCGCCGCGCTGTCCGCCGCCGGTTACTCCCGGGCGCTCGGGGCCGGCGATCGCATCCGGGTCGGGTTCATCGGCGTCGGCAACCGCGGCGACCAGGTACTCGACGGGTTCCTGCCGCACAAGGACTGCGAGGTCGTTGCCCTGTGCGACGTGTACGAACCGTACCTGCCGGCCGCGAACAAGAAGGCCGGCGGGTCCGCGAAACTGCTCAAGGACTACCGCGAACTGCTCGCCCTGAAGGACGTGGACGCGGTGGTGATCGCCACGCCAGACCACTGGCACGCGCTGCAGTTCGTGGACGCCTGCCGGGCCGGCAAGGACGTGTACGTCGAGAAGCCGGTCAGCCTGACTGTCGGCGAGGGGCGGGTCATGTGCCGGGTCGCGGAGGAGACGAACCGCGTCACGCAGGTCGGGTTCCACCGCCGCAGCACGCCATTCGTCCGCGAGGCGGTCGAGGCGATCCGCGGCGGCGCGATCGGGAAGGTCACGGTGGCGCAGTCGTTCTTCCACCGCAACGAGACGCCGATGGGCATCGGGCCGGCCACCCCCACCGAGCCGCAGGCCGGGCTGGACTGGGACCTGTGGCTGGGGCCGGCCCCGAAGGTGCCATACGCCGACAACAAGGTGCTGTACAAGTTCCGCTGGTTCCCGAACTACTCCGGCGGGCAGATCACCAACATGGGGGCGCACTACCTGGACGTGATCCAGTGGGCGCTGGGCCAGGACGCGCCCAAGGCAGTCGCGTGCCTGGGCGGCAAGTACGCGGTCGAGGACGGCCGGGAGATTCCCGACACAATGCAGGCGGTCTGGGAATACGACGGGTGCCTGGCGACGTTCAGCCAGTTCAACGCCAACGGGGCGCCGGGCAACGTCAAGAACTGGTCGATGATGTTCCGCGGCGACAAGGGGACGCTGTACCTGTCCGACGGCACCGCCGGCTACGAGATCGTGCCGGAGAGCGTCCGCACGGAGCCGCTGCCGGCGCTGAGCCCGATCGCGCGGGAGGAGAACCGCCGCCAGGGCCGCGCGGTGAAGCCGGCCCGCAAGCCGCAGGTCGTCAAGGGGCAGGGCGACGCGACGACGCTGCACGCCCGGAACTTCCTGGACTGCGTCAAGAGCCGGAAGCCGACGCACTGCCCGGTGGAGACCGGCCACCGCTCGACGACCGCGACGCTGCTGGGCAAGCTCGCGCAGGAGCGCCGCCGCGTGCTGACGTGGGACGCGAAGGCCGAGCGTGTCACCGACGACGAGGCGGCGAACAAGTTGCTGACCTACGAGTACCGCAAGCCGTGGAAGCTGGGGTAGGAACTCGGCGAGCGGGGGACGTAAGTCCCCCGAGTGGGATGTGTACTCGGGGGACTTACGTCCCCCGCTCGCTTTGTTGGGATACTTCTTTTAACCCCCGCCGGTACGATGAACCCGGCCCGGACCGGACGTGTCCGGCTACTGGCGACGCCCGTTTGTATGGGCGTGCCGACCTTCAGGAGTTCTTTGCATGTCCGCGATTGCCCTCAAGCTACCCGACGGGTCTGTCCGCCAGGTCCCCGCCGGCACCCGGCCCCGTGAGGTGGCCGAGTCGATCGGTAAGCGACTCGCCGCCGCCGCCGTGGCCGCCAAGGTGAACGGCACCATTGTCGATCTGGATCGCGAGATCACTCCGGTCGCTGACGCTCCCGGCTCGCCGGAAGTCACGTTCGAACTGCTCACCGACAAGAACCCCGAGGCGTTGGACGTGCTGCGGCACTCCTGCGCCCACGTCATGGCCCGCGCGGTCATGCGGCTGTTCCCCGGCACCCAGCTCGCCTTCGGCCCGACCATCGAGAACGGATTCTACTACGACATCGACAGCCCCACCCCGATCCGCGAGGAGGACTTCCCGCGCATCGAGGAGGAGATGAAGAAGATCGTCAAGGAAGCCGAGCCGTTCGAGCGGTTCGAGCGGCCGACCCCGGAGGGCCGGCAACTCGTCGCCGACTTGAAACAGGGCTACAAGGTCGAACACATCGACGACGAGCTGAAGAAGTACCCGACCGTCAGCTTCTACCGGCAGGGGGAGTTCATCGACCTGTGCCGCGGGCCGCACGTCCCGCACGCCGGCAAGGTCGGGGCGTTCAAGCTGCTCTCCATCGCCGGGGCGTACTGGAAGAACGACCAGAGCCGCAAGCAACTCCAGCGGCTCTACGGCACCGCCTTCTTCGACCAGAAGGCGCTGGACGCCTACGTCACGCAGATCGAGGAGGCGAAGAAGCGCGACCACCGGGTGCTGGGCAAGCAGCTCAAGCTGTTCACCATCAGCCAGCAGGCCGGGCAGGGGATGATCCTGTGGATGCCCAAGGGCGCCACCGTCCGGCACCTGCTGGAGTCGTTCATCCGGGACGAACTCATCAAGCGCGGCTACCAGCCGGTATACACCCCGCACGTCGGCAACCTGAACCTGTACCGGACCAGCGGCCACTTCCCGTACTACGCGGACTCGCAGTTCCCGCCGATGTACATGAACCCGCTGGCGCAGTCCGCCGACACCTGGTTGTCGTTGGCAGAGAAGGGGTTGCTCACCGCCGACGAGGAGGCGGCGTTCCTCGCCCTGCTCGACGCGGTGATTGACGGCACGGAGCCGGAGGCGCCCGACGGCGACCTGCCGCGCTACCCGCTGGCGCAGGTGAAGGCCGACGCGAAGGCACTCCGTGACGAGTACCGCGCCGCGAAGGACGCCGACGGCAAGAAGGAGGCGCTCAAGAAGTGGGTCGGCGCGCAGGAGGGCTACCTGCTCAAGCCAATGAACTGCCCGCACCACATTCAGGTGTTCAAGGCAACTCCCAAGAGCTACCGCGACCTGCCGATCAAGCTGGCCGAGTTCGGCACAGTGTACCGGTTCGAGCAGTCCGGCGAACTCGGCGGCATGACCCGCGTCCGCGGGTTCACCCAGGACGACGCGCACCTGTTCGTGACCCCGGAGCAGGTCGAAGCGGAGTTGCGGTCGGAGATCGAGCTGGCCCGGCTGGTGCTGAACACCCTGGGGCTGACCGACTACCGGGTGCGGGTCAGCGTCCGCGACCCGAACTCGGCCAAGTACGTCGGCCCGCCCGAATTGTGGGAGAAGGCCGAGAAGACTCTGACGGAGGTGGCGGCATCCACCCCCGGGCTGAACTACTCGATCGGGGTCGGCGAGGCGGCGTTCTACGGGCCGAAGATCGACTTCATCGTCAAGGACTGCATCGGCCGCGAGTGGCAACTCGGCACGGTGCAGCTCGACTACAACCTGCCGGCGTGCTTCGAGCTGGAATACGCGGGCAGCGACAACCACCCGCACCGGCCGGTGATGATCCACCGCGCCCCGTTCGGCAGCATGGAGCGGTTCTGCGGCATCCTGATCGAGCACTTCGCTGGGGCGTTCCCGCTGTGGCTGGCCCCGGAGCAGGCCCGGGTGCTGACCGTCAGCGAGAAGGCCGAGGCTTACGGCCGCGAGGTCGAGGCGAAACTGCGGGCGGCCGGGCTCCGGGTGGCCGGCGACTACCGCGCCGAGAAGATCGGCGCCAAGGTGCGGGAGGCGTCGCTGGAGAAGGTGCCGTACATGCTGGTGGCCGGCGAGCGCGACGCCGCGGCCGGGACGGTGGCGCTTCGCGACCGGATCGAGGGCAAGGACGTCGGCACCTTCCCGGTGGACGAGGTGATCGCCCGGCTGCGGGCGGAGGTGGAGGCGAAGACGGTGCGGTCGGTCAGCACCGCGACCGCCAACCTGGAGGGCGGCCCGACCAAGTTCGCGGGGTGAGCCGGCAGGCGGCGAGGTTCAACCCCGCCGCCTGCGCATGGTAGAATGCGGGGCGCAAGTTCCCTCTGGGGTCCGCGAATGAACACTCCGCTTCCGCCCGACGGCCGACTCGAAGTCCGCGATGCCACCGGTCAACTCGTCGGCTACTTCGTCCCGGCTGCCGAACTGGATCAACTCCGTGCGGAGCGCGACTCCCTGAAGAAGGTGGTCGATGCCCTCCGCCCCCTTCCGCCGATGACGGACGACGAGTTGCGGCAGTTGATGGAAGGCCCCCACTACCTCCTCAGCGACATCATCGCTGAGTTGGACAAGGAGGGGGAACAGGATGGCAACGGCTAACGGTCCACCGCCCTACACGGTCTCGGCCTCGGGGGCCGCCCGCGACCAGATCCGCCAGTTGGCGAGACGAGCCATCCGGGCCGGGCTGCGGCGGGAGTTCTTCGACGACCTCCGGTCGGCCAACCATCGGCTCCGGCACGACCCCGGCTCTTGGGGCGACCGACTGCGTGACTACCGACACGCCGGACTGGGCGAGTACCGTGCCATGAGTTCGGTTCTGATAGTGCATTACGGCGTACACGAGGCGTCCCGGCAGGTATTCGTGCGGGAGGTGCGACTGAGTCCGTACTCACCCCTGGCCGAATCCGATTCTCCGGAATGATGTGGGCGGTCAGTGAAACGCAGGCGGGGCACGGCGAGCGCCGGGCCCCGCCTGCGTTTCGCAGCCGCGTCAGTTGTCCGCGAGCACCTCGCCACCGTTGCGGGTGATGAACGCGATCAGGGTCCGCGGGTCCATGCCGTCGCGCGCGAACTGCACCGAGCCGTCGCACCGCAGGGCGTTCACCCCACCGCTGTGGAACGAGTACGGGGCCGCGTGGTTGGTCACGTTGATCATGCCGCACCCGTTGCTCGGGTCCACCTGGCTGCCGTTGCTGATGACGTTGTACGCGGCCAGCCGGGCGGTGCCGTTCTGGTCGGCCCACGCACCGCGGGCGTACAGGTCCAGCGCCCGGTTGGGGTTCATCGGCGAGGTGGTGGGGACGGTCGAGCCGACCGACATCACCGACCGGCCGCGGATGTAGATGTTCAGCCCGCGGCCGGCGATCTCGGTCATCAGCAGGGTGTTGCTCGTCCCGTCGCTCATCCCCGTGACCGAGTTGCCCACGCCCGGGGCTCGCCCCTTCGGGCTGAGCGCCCCGGAGTCCTCGACCCCCGCCGCCGCGGTCTGCGGCGGGGTGCCGCCGCATCGGGTCAGGGCGTCCGTGTAGACGCCCCGGAACGACCAGTAGTCGGTCCGCGAGTACCGGTGGCCCGTCGCCGGGAACCCGGGGTAGCCGCCCATGATCGTGTCGTAGTTGGCCAGCTCCGACCCGTTCGGGGTGGACGGGCAGATGAACACCTTGACCGGGAAGGTGGCGGCCATGTTGGTCGCCGCGGGGGCGGGCGGCGGCAGGTTGCGGTGATCGACCGCCGACAGGTCCCGGCGAGCGATCCGGACCAGGTTGTCCTGCTCGACGTACTCGGCCGCCATGACCAGGGCGGTGTGCCCCTGGGTCTGGGGGCCGTAGAGGTTACCCGCCGGGGCGACCGGGAAGTCGAACCCCCAGGACGGGAAGTTGCCGTGGGTGCTGTGGTAGTTGTGGAACGCCAGGCCGAGTTGCTTGAGGTTGTTCGAACAGGTGGTCCGGGCGGCGGCCTCGCGCACCTTCTGGACGGCAGGCAGCAACAGTCCGATCAGAATGGCGATGATCGCGATCACCACCAGCAACTCGATCAGCGTGAACCCTCGTCGGGCGGACCGGGACATGGGACGTGCCTCCAAATGACCGGAGAGAGGATGCCCGGGGCGTTCCCGGGCGGGAGTCACTGGAACGAGTTGGTTGTCGGCTTCGGGTCCGGCCCCCGACGCGACCGGGGTGGCCCAACGAACTGGATCGTGCGAGTACGGACCCGTCAGCGCGGCCAGCATACCCGAACCAAGTCCGGTTGGAAGAGGAAACTTGACCTCGTGGCTCGGGATTCGGCGAGAAATCCCGGGTGGGGCGTTGACAACCGGCCGCTCCCCTGGCATATCACCCCACTTTCGACGGGCGCGAAACTGGCCGTCAGGGGGAGTCGAGATGCGACCGTTCGCCGCGTGGGCGCTGGCCGGGTGCGGGGGGGCGATCCTGGCCGGGCCGGTGGTGGCCCAGCCGCCGGCGACGATCCCCACCACCCCGCAGCCCTTCCAGATGCCGGGGACCGCGGTCGGCAAGCCGTTGCTTCAGCCGGTCGGGACGCAGCTACCGAAGGCGGCCCCGCCGGCCGGCACGCCAGTCGGCACCGGCCCAGGCGGCGTCCCGGACCCGCTCAACCCCGGCGGCCCGCAGCCGCCGGGCACGCCGATCGACCTGAAGAACGTGGTCGCCCCGTATCCGGGGATGCCCAAGCCGCCGCCGTCGTTCTGGGAGAAGCTGGAGCAGCGGTGGATGGCGCTGTTCCAGTCCGAGCAGCCGGCCCAGAGGACGAACCAGTGGACGCCCGGCATCGGCCGCCGCAACCGCGACCGCGAGAAGGCCCGCGAGGAGATGATGCGGCGGAGAAGCTGAACAAATCCCAAATCCCAAGCACCAAATCCCAAACAAGAGGGCGTCTTGCTTGGGATTTGGGATTTGTCATCGCAGCGTGTCCAGCACGTTCATCCGCATCGCCGAGAGCGCGGGGACAAGCCCGCCGAGCCGGCCCATCACCAGGGTGAACAGCATCCCCATCGCCATCACCTGGGCGTCCACGTCGATGGTCAGGGCGAAGCTCTTGCCGCCCGGACCGCCGCCGCCCGCGGAGAGCGTACTCACCGACGACTTGCCGTCCGCCAACAGCCACGCCAGGAAGCACCCCATCGCCCCGCCGATCACCGCCACGGTCAAGGACTCCAGCAGGAACGACACCGTCACCTGCCACCGCTTGAACCCGAGCAATCGCAGAACGCCGATGTCGCGGATGCGCTGGGCGATCGAGGCGAACATGGTGGTCATCATCCCGAACACGCCGCCGATCGCCATGACCACCGCGACGATCACCACCGCGGTCAGGAAGAAGTTGTTCGTCTTGGTCAGCTCGGCGTAGTAGTCCGGCTCGGCGAACGCCTTGAGCTTCGTCTGCGTGTACCGCTTCGAGATGTGCCAGGCCATCGCCCGGGCCGCCTGCCGGGTGTCCAGGTCGGTACGCATCACCAGCGTCGTGTGCTTCTCCTTGCCGAACGGCTTGTAGATGCGGCTGAACCGCTTGACCCAGATCTCCGAGCCGAACGTCGTCCCCTCGGACTTCATCACCCCGGCGACGATCCACTCCATGTCGCCCAGGGTGAACGTGTCGCCAGCCGCCAGGCGTTTCTTGCCATAGTCCTCGCCGAGAGTCCCGGCCACGCCCTCGCCGAGCACGCACTGGATGCGGCTCTGGTTGTCCACACCGGACGACCCGAACCACTTGCCGCCGGGGTACAGCTCGATGTTGTGGACCGCGGCCGCGACCTGCGCGTCCTCGATGCTGCGCAGTTGCACGAACCGTCGCCGCGGCGGGTTCGAGTTCGGCACCGGCTGGTTGATCGCGTAGTACGTCTCCCGGCTCGCCAGCGGCACGGTCTTGCCGTCCCGCTCGGTGGTCGCCACCCGGACCGGCGTTGGCAATCGACGGTCTTTCTCATCCAGCTCGACTGTTACCCGCTCGACGTTGTTCAGGTCGCCGTCTTCCAGGTTCGAGAACAGCTCGTCGGTGGAACCGTCGGAGAGGACCAGCACGTTCCCCGGTACGCCGGTGTTCTGGGTCAGGTTGTTCATCCCGTTGACGAACGCCAGCAGGAACACCAGCAGCCCGATCACCGCCATGAACGCCACCGCGGTCATCAGGTTGGTCTTCCAGCGCACCCGGACGTTGCGCAGGTTGTACGCCAGCGGCACCTTGCCGATGGTCAGCAGGATGAGCAGGTCGAAGGCGTACATCGCCAGCACGACGAACGGCCAGTGTTCGATCATGGCCGGCGGCAGCTTCTCGTGCAGCGGGGTCTTCATGAACTCCTGCATCGGCGGCGACATCGCCGCGATCTTCTCCTCCCGCTCCTTCTCCGTCTTGGCCATGACGAATAGCGAGCCCGGGGCCGGGGTGAAGAACCGGGCGACGACCGCGAACGATCCCTTCTCCGCCAGCGGCAGCCGGGTGACCGCCTCCACCGAGACGGCCAGGAGCGTGAGCAACACCACCAGCCCGGCGACGACCGCGAACACCCGTGTCAGCGTCCGCCGCAGCCACGACCGCTTGTCGGAGACCGTGTCAGTGAGCACCGACTCCTGCGGGACCAGCGCGGGGAACGCCAGCAACAAGGCGGACAGCGGCAAGAGCGACACCCCGAGGACGACGGCGGTGCCGAGCAGCCGGAACACCGTCCGCCAGAGCATCGCCCGGAAGCGGACGACCCGCCCGTACCGCGAGAAGTCGCCGCGGTAGTCCGCCTTGCCGCGCAGCTTCACCAGCGCGAAGGCCAGCAGCGCGAAGTCGGGGACGGACATGGCGAGCTGGGCCAGCGGGTTCTGGCCCTGGAAGTCGCCGCTGGTCAGGAGGACGGTCCCGACGAAGATCGCCAGCAGCGGAACGAAGACGGCGAGGTTAACCGCCCCGGACAGCGCGAACAGGGCGAACGACCAGATCAGCCGCTCGCCCGGGGACGACCGCTGGCCCTCCCGGAGTCGGCAGAACCGGTCGAGGATCAGGGCGACGATCAGTTGCGTGGTCAGGCCGGTGAAGACCTGGAGGCACCAACTGACCGCGTCCAGTAGTCGGCCGCCGAGGCCGGGTGCGTCGGGCCGGGTGTGTTCTCGTTCGAGCAGTGCGACGGACACTGTGGATTCCTTTGGAGGCTGTCGGGCTAACTTTTCGGCTTCCGCCTCAACCGGCGGGGGTCAGGATGCCAGAATGCCACTTTCTGAGGGGGTGGGTTTGGCAGCCTGGGTGGTCAAACTTTGACCAGTCCCACCCCTGACCCGGATTGTGAACTATACTTATATCCACTATATCCGCGGGCGCGTCAAACCCGCGGGCCGGTCCCGGACGCACGAGTTCTTGTAGGGTGGGTCGAGTCTTCGAGACCCACCAGGACTTCTCAGACGGTGGGCCTCGAAGACTCGACCCACCCTACAAGAACTGAACATTGGCCAACCCGGCGAGCGGGGGACGTAAGTCCTCCGAGTGGATCGCCCTCGGGGGACTTACGTCCCCCGCTCGCTCGGTTGAACGGGTGTGTGGCCGCACTCGGCTACGCCACCTGGGCGAACACCTCGGACACCTTCACCTTGCGGGCGTTCCATGACGGCAGCGCCGCCCCGACCAGCCCGACCAGCAGGCCCAGGATCGGGCCGGCGATCAGGATCGTGGGGTCGGACTTCCAGGTGTCGAAGAACTTGAAGTCCCCCCCGACCGCCTTGTTGATCGCGCTGATCGCCTTGGGCAGGTAGTACACGCTCCAGGTGCTCAGCATCCCACCGTAGACGCCGATCAGCATCGCCTCGCTGACGATCATGCTCATCACCTGCCACGGCTGGAATCCGAGCACCTTGAGTACCGCCATCTCGGTCCAGCGCTCGCGCACTCCGATGGTGATCGTGATCCCGATCACCAGGCACATGATGACCACCACGGCCGGCATGATGATCCACTTCATGCCCCAGAAGATGTCCTTGAACGGCTCCAGGAACGAGCCGACCGCGGCGCTGAACGTCTCCATCTTGACCGCCGGGGCGCTGAACGTGCCCGGCTCGTTGACGACCGCGGCGAGTTGCTGGTAGGCGGCCTTGCTCGGCATCCGCACCCAGATCAGGTTCAGGCACCGGTCGGCCGACGGGTGGACCTTCCCGGTCCGGGCCTTGTAGTCGTCGAGCTTCGCGGTCAGGTAGTCGTACCGCATGGCCGCCGCCTGCCCCAGCCGGCTGCCAGACGGGAACGCCCCGACGATGCGGAACTCGAACTCGACCTCCCGGTAGTTCAGGCTGTACAGCTTGATCTCGTCGCCGACCTTCTTGCCGATCATCTGGAGGCGGTCCTCGCCGATCACGATGTTCCGCTTGTCCTGCTCGACCAGGTCGAGCACCCGACACAGTTCGGCCCACCCTTCCTCCCCCAGATCCTTCCGGCTCAACTCGTGGTCGGACATCATCTCGTTCTTGATCGCGTCCGGTTGCAGGGCGAACAGGAACATGCTGTTCTCCTGCGTCAGCTTGGCCGGGTCCATGCTGCCGACGACGAACGACCAGGTCATGAAGTTCTTTTCGATGTCCTTCGGCTGGTGTTCGGGCGGGATCTTGTCGCGGATGACCGCCTTGAGTTGGTGGGCGTACCCGGGCGGCATCTGGCTGGGGATGCCGAACTTCTCGGTCATGATGACCATCTGGGCGCCCTCCTTCTCGCGGGTGAACTCCGCGATGGAGGCGACGACGCCGTACAGGAAGGTGAGCATCCCGGTGAGTACGAACAGCGCGACGTAGGTCAGGGCGGTGCGCAGCAGGTTCCGACGCAGGCTGCGGAACACCAGCCCGCCGAGCTTGCTGATCTTACCGATCGGGTCCGGGCTATTCTGGGCGATCTTCAGTCCGCCCTCCATCACGCCCAGGGCGGCGAAGAAGACCGGCAGGGTGGCGACGGCCAGCATCGTCAGCATGAACAGCAGCATGAACAGGAACGCAGCGGCGTACACCGCCAGTTCCAGCAGCGACGTGTCGGCGGCGAACTGGCCGGTGTACTGACCGTATTCGGGGGGCATGGGTGGCTCCGGCTCAGGTTCCCCTCTCCCCTTGGGGGAGAGGGGTTAGGGG
>DATLIF010000631.1:0-18346 GCA_035539575.1 Fimbriiglobus sp.
GTCACTGCCGACTGAACGCTTCCTGAATCAGCCCGCGCCAGGACGAGGCGGGTTGCGCGTTGTCACCCAGAGCCGGGCGAGCGCGACCGACAGCCCCTGCGGGCCGTCCGCGGTCGCTTCGACCTCCGTCCCGTCGGCGGCCAGCGTCCCCGCCCAGATGCCGTCGGGCCGTCGGGTCATGGACAACCTGGTCCCGGACGGGAGCAGCTTGAACGCCTCGCCCTTCTTGGGGATGGCCGCCGCCGCCAGCCGCTCCTCCTCGGCCAGCTTGGCCACGCACACCTCGCACCGGGTCTTCTGGAACTTGGCCAGCCGCTGGGCGCGGTACTTGTCCACCGCGTAGTGCTGGAACTCGCGCACACACCCACACGCCCGGGCCACCATCGGCCGCGCCACGATCTCGCCCGACGGGACGCCCATTCACCCGCCCTCCCACACCTGCCCGCACCCGCCCGGCGAAAGCTCGGACCTGCGGACCAGCCCCGTCAGCTTAGCCGGTGTCCGCGACTCCGTCAGCCCGGACCGGCGCCAGGATTGCAAGCCCGATTGATCCGACTTCACAAATCTGAGCGGGGGGCGTAAGCCCCCTGAGTCCGGAGCAAACTCAGGGGCTTACGCCCTCACTCCTGGTGCGTTCCAATACACGCTCGTGTGGTGGCTAGTGCGGGATCTGGCCACTGACCTGGCGAACGGCCGGCGTGAGCCGGCTGGTGGGGCAGGCGCCACCGGCCGGCTCACGCCGGCCGTTCGCCAAGAGTGAGCGATGGTCTTCCACTAGCGGCTGCACCTAACGTCGCCGCGAGGACCGTCCGGCACAGCCGGACCGACGAAGCGATCCCACCGCAGCCGACTCCTCGCACGAAAAATGCGCGGCGGTGTCCGGGCGGCGGCGGTTACAAAGCCATTGTGAAGATAGCGCGAAGGGGCCAGGCATGACCGCAGAGGCCGAACGACTGATCGCTGAGGCGCGGGCCGGGGACGCGGCCACCCTCGGCCAGCTTCTGGAACTGTACCGAAGCTACCTGCGGCTCCTGGCTCGGGTGGAGATCGGCCGGCAACTCCAGGGCAAGGTGGACGCCTCCGACGTGGTACAGGAGGCGTTCCTCGACGCGCACCGGTACTTCTCGAATTTCCGCGGCACCGCTGAGCCGCAGTTCGTCCAGTGGCTGCGCGAGGTGCTGGCCGGCACCCTGGCCAACCAGGTTCGTCGGTATCTCGGCACGAAGGCCCGAGACGCCCGGCTGGAGGTCGGCCTGGCCGGCGACTTGGACCGGTCGTCCTGTGCCCTGGGGCTGATCCCGGTAGACCCGCACTCCTCGCCCAGCCGGCAGGCCGAGCGCGGCGAGCAGGCCCTGATCGTCGCCGCGGCGCTGGCGCGGCTGCCGGAGGACTACCAGGCGGCGATCGTGCTGCGGCACCTGGAGGGACTGACGTTCCCGCAGGTGGCCGAGCGGATGGGGCGGAGCGTGGACAGCGTCGAGAAGTTGTGGCTCCGCGGGCTGACCCGCCTGCGGCGCGAGTTCGGGGGACAGTCGTCGTGACGCCCACGCCCGACGACCTGGCCGACGATCCGCGGGTGCTGGCTGCGGCCCGCGAGTACCTCGCCGACCTGGAGGCCGGCCGCACGCCCGATCGGCAGGCATACCTGGGCCGCCACCCGGAGCTGGCCGACGCCCTGGCCGAGTGTCTCGACGGGATCGACCTGGCCCACGCCGCCGGGGTGGCGATGCGGCCCGCGGCCCCGCCGCTGGCGGAGTTCCCGGCCGAGCCGCTGGGGGACTTCCGTATCGTCCGCGAGGTCGGCCGCGGCGGCATGGGCGTGGTCTACGAGGCGGTGCAGCTCTCGCTCGGCCGGCGCGTGGCTCTGAAGGTGCTTCCATTCGCCTCGGCGCTGAACCCGCGGCAACTCCAGCGGTTCCAGACCGAGGCGCACGCGGCGGCGCAGCTCCACCACTCCAACATCGTGCCGGTGTACGCGGTCGGGTGCGAGCGAGGCGTCCACTTCTACGCCATGCAGCTCATCGACGGCAAGCCGCTCGACGAGGTCATCCGCGAGGCGCGCGGCGAGCCGGTTGCCCCGTCCGGTGGAACGACGATCGACTACCGCGCCGGTCCGACCGCCCCGAACACCGCGCCGACCGGCACCGCCACCCGCGCCGGCCGCGGGCGTGAGGTGTACCGCGCCGCCGCGCGGCTCGCCGTGCAGGCGGCCGACGCCCTGGACTACGCCCACGAGGCCGGCGTCGTCCACCGCGACGTGAAGCCGGCCAACCTGCTGCTCGACGCGCGCGGCACCGTCTGGGTGACGGACTTCGGGCTGGCCCAGGTGTCGGCCGACGCCGGCATGACCCAGACGGGGGACGTGTTCGGCACGCTGCGGTACATGAGCCCGGAGCAGGCTGCCGGCCGGCGGGTGGACGTGGACCACCGCACCGACGTCTATTCCCTCGGCGCCACGCTCTACGAGCTGCTGACGCTGACGCCGGCCTTCCCCGGCCAGGACCGGCAGACAGTCCTCCACCAGATCCTCCACGACGACCCGAAGCCGCTGCGGCAGCTCGACCGGGCGATTCCCGTCGAGCTGGAGACGATCGTTCTCAAGGTGCTGGCAAAGGCCCCGGCCGACCGGTACGCCACGGCCGGCGAGATGGCGGCCGACCTGCGGCGGTTCCTGGACGAGCGGCCGATCCTGGCCCGCCGGCCGTCGCTCATCGACCGCGGTCGTAAGTGGGTGCGTCGCCACCCGGCGGTGGTCAGAGCGGTGGTGCTGCTGCTCGTCTTCGGCGTGATCGGGCTGGCGGTTAGCACGGTGCTGATCGACCGGGAGCGGGACCGGGCACAGCGGCGGGCGAAGGAGGCCGAGGAACGGTTCCAGCTTGCCCGCCGGGCGGTGGACGAGATGGTCCGCATCGGCGACGAGGAGCTGGCCGACGCGCCGCACCTGGAGGCGGCTCGGAAGCGGCTGCTGGAGGCGTCGCTGGCGTACTACCAGGAGTTCATCGACCTGCGGCGGGACGACCCGGGCGCCCAGGCCGAGTTGGAGACCACCCGCGACCGGGTCCGGCGGATCCTCGCCGACCTGGCGGTGCTCCAGGGGGACCGGAACCTGTTACTGTTGGACAACTCGGACGTACGGGACGACCTGAAACCGTCCGACGAGCAGCGGGATGCCCTCCGTGAACTCCTGCAGCGTTTAAGTAGGCGGCGGCAGGAGTCGTTCGACGACTTCCACAGGCTGACGGCCGAGGAGCGGTCGCGGCGGTTCGTCGAGCAGGCCAAGGCGAACAAGGACGCCGTCGCCGACGTGCTGACCGACCAACAGGTCGAGCGGCTCGGCCAGATCGAACTGCAATGGCGGGGTCCGATGGCCCTTCTCGACTCGGACGTGGCTTCCCGCCTGAAGCTCACGTTCGACCAGCGCACCCGCATCCGGGCGGTGGCGCTCGACGTATTCCGCCCGGCCCCGTGGTTCGGCGGCCCGAAGGGGCCGCGAGGCGGCCCCGACAGACGGCGGCTACCCGACCCCGCGGAGATCCGGGCCGCGATGGAGAAGGCCCTGGCCGTCCTGACCGACGATCAGATGGCCCAGTGGCGGCAGATGACCGGCGAGCCGTACACCGGGCCGCGGCTGATGGTGTTCCCCGGCCCCCTGCCGCCCCCGCCGCCGTTCGGCGGGCCGGACCGACCGAAGCACTGAAGACCCCTGAGGACTCCCGATGACCGCACGCCCGTGGGCGGCCCTGCCGCCGACCGTTCTGAGCCTGGCACTGCTGGTGCCGGCGCTGACCGCCCAGCCGCCCGGACCCGGCGGCCCGCCGTTCGGCGGCCCCAAGGGCCCCGGCGGATTCCCGGGCGGACAGGAGCGGAAACTGGTCAAGCAGTTCGACAAGGACCGGGATGCCCGGCTGAACGCCGACGAGCGCAAGGCGGCCCGCGAGTCCGTGAAGAATGACGGCGGCGGCCGCAGGTTCGGACCGCCGGGCGGGTTCGGTCGCCGCGGCGACCAGGACCCACCCACGCCCGGCCCGAAGGTCAGTCCGGGCGAGGTGAAGACCTACCCAGATACGCCGCTGTACGAGCCGACCGTCCTGCGCACCCTGTTCCTCGACTTCGAGGCGGCGGACTGGGAGGCGGAACTCCAGGACTTCCACGGCACCGACGTCGAGGTCCCGGCGACGCTCACCGTGGACGGCAAGAAGTACCCGAACGTCGGCGTCCACTTCCGCGGCATGTCGTCCTACATGGGTGTGCCGGCCGGGTCGAAGCGGTCGCTGAATTTGTCGCTCGACTTCGCCGACCAGAAGCAGCGGCTGTACGGGTCCAAGACGCTGAACCTGCTGAACTCGCACGAGGACCCATCGTTCCTGAGCACCGTGCTGTACTCGCACGTCGCCCGGGAGCACATCCCGGCCCCGAAGGCGAACCTCGTCAAGGTGGTCATCAACGGCGAGAGCTGGGGCGTGTACGTCAACGCCCAGCAGTTCGACAAGCTGTTCCTCGCGGAGAACTACAAGACGACGAAGGGCACCCGCTGGAAGGTCCGCGGCAGCCCCGGCGGTGACGGCGGTCTGCGCTTCCTCGGCGACAGCGTCGAGGAGTATAAGCGCCGCTATGAGATAAAGTCCGAGGACGACCCGAAGGCGTGGAAGGCGCTCGTGCAACTGTGCAAGACGCTCGACCAGACGCCACCCGACAAGCTGGAGGCGGCGCTGGCGCCGATCCTGGACGTGGACGGGTTGCTCTGGTTCCTGGCGCTGGACGTGGCGCTGGTCAACGGCGACGGGTACTGGACTCGGGCCAGCGACTACGGCCTGTACCTCGACGAGAAGGGGAAGTTCCACGTCGTCCCGCACGATATGAACGAGGCGTTCCGCACCGGCGGCGGCCCGGGATTCGGCCCGCCCGGCGGGCGCGGCCGGGGTGGACCGGGCGGTCCGCCGGGCGGCCCCGGTGGTCCGGGCGGTCCTGGCGGGTTCGGTCCCCCGGGCGGTCCCGGCGGGTTCGGTCCGCCGGGGGCGGTCATGATGCAACTGCCCCGGCCGGGGGACTTGCTGCCGTCGTTCCTCCAGGACTCGCTCAACCTGACGGCCGCGCAGAAGAAGCAACTCGAACAACTCCAGAAGGAGGCCGACGAGAAGCTCGCGAAGATCCTGACGGCCGACCAGAACAAGCAGCTCAAAGAGATGCGCGAGCGAGGCCCCGGCATGTTCGGGCCGATGGGCGGCGGCGGGACCGACCTCGACCCGCTAGTCGGGCTGACCAACACCCGCACGCCGCTGCGTAGCAAGGTGCTGGCCGTGCCCGCGCTCCGGGCGAAGTACCTGGCGAACGTCCGCAGCATCGCCGAGAAGTCGCTCGACTGGAACACGCTCGGCCCGGTCGTGGCCCAGTACCGTGCCCTGATCGAGAAGGAGGTCGAGGCGGACACCCGGAAGCTGGACTCGGTGGAGGCGTTCCGGCGGGCGACCGCGGCCGCGGCCGGGGACGCCGGCCGCGGCCGCGGGGCAAGCCTGCGGGCGTTCGCCGACGCCCGCCGCAAGTATCTGCTCGACTACAAGGAGCCGAAGACGGCCCTGCGGAAGGAGGGATCCCAGTGACGCCGCCTGTCGCCGCGGCCCGGACCTCGGCCGTTCGCCACGAGTCCCCGGCCCTGGTCGGGTCGGGGGCGCCGGCCTACGAGATGAAGTTCCTCCTGAGCACGGCCCAGGCCCGTGAGGTCGAGGCGATGCTGCGGGGTCACCTCGCGCTGGACCCGCACGCCGACCCGACCCTGGGCAACGCCTACCGGGTGACCAGCGTCTACTTCGACACCCCAGCGTTCGACGTGTACCGCCGGGCCGCGGACCACCGTGGCCACAAGTTCCGCCTCCGCCGGTACGGGGCCGACCCGACCGTCTACCTGGAGCGCAAGACGAAGCGCAACGGCCAGGTGTGGAAGCGGCGCAGCGCCGTCCCCGTGGCCGAACTCGCCCATCTGACCGACGGCCACGCCGAGGAATGGCCGGGGGCGTGGTTCGCCTGGCACCTGGCCGCCAGCGACCTGCGGCCGGTCTGCCGGGTGACGTACCAGCGGACCGCGTTCGTCGGTGCCGGGCCGGACGGCCCCATCCGGCTGACGCTCGACCGGGCCGCCCGCGGGCTGGCGTCGTCGGCCCCGCAACAGGTCGAGCCGTTCGACGGCGGTCTACCGCTGCTAGGGGGCGAGGTGATCGCGGAGTTCAAGTTCCTGACCGCGATGCCGCACCTGTTCAAGAGCGTGATCGGGGAGCTAAGACTGGCGCCGTCGAGCATGTCGAAGTACCGCCGGTGCGCGGAGGCCGCCGGGCTGGTGGGGGGTACGACCGATGCCTGAGTGGCTGCGCGACTCGCTGACCACCGCCGATCCGCTGCCGCCGGCCCCGGTGCTGGCGGCCCGGCTCGGGTTGGCGCTGCTGTTCGGGTTCGTCGTCGCTGGCGTGTACGCGGCGAGTCTCGGCCGGCGACGCGCCGACGCCCGCACCCTGCCGACGACACTGGTGCTCCTGGCGGTGCTGATCGCCCTGGTGACGCTGGTGATCGGCAACAGCGTGGCCCGGGCATTCGGGCTGGTCGGGGCGCTGTCGATCGTCCGGTTCCGCACCGTGGTCGAGGACACGCGGGACACGGCGTTCGTCATCTTCGCGGTGGCGGTCGGGATGGCGGTCGGGGCCGGGTACGCGACGCTGGCGGCGCTGGGCGTCCCGGTCGTTGCACTCGCCGCGGCGGTCATGGCATGGCTCGACCGGCCGCGGGGGACGGTCGACCGGCCGGTGACCTTGACCGTGCGGGTCGGCCTCGGCCACGACCCGGACGAACTGCTCACGCCGGTCCTGGGCAAGCACTTCGACGACATCAGGCTGGTGGCGGCCGGCACCGCGCGTCAGGGGGCGGCCCTGGAGGTGACGTACACGGTCCGGCTGCGCGGCCCGGGCACGGCGGTCGCGCTGGTCGCGGAGTTGAACCGCATCGAGGGAGTGCAGGGGGTCGAACTCCGCGAGCAGGCCGGCTAACCGGTTGGTTGTTGAGCGGCGGCGGTGCGGGTGGTACGGTACGGGCCTCCCGCCTCCTCACCCCGCCGGTCCAACTCATGCCGCCCGCAACACCCAAATCCGTCGCCGGGATCGCAACGGTCTATCACAAGTGGTCGCACGCCGACGTCATTCTCGGCAAGATACTCGAAGGCTACCTCTACGACGGCGGCGAGAAGCCTGCGCTGCGTCTCGCGTCGCTCTACGTCGATCAGTTCCCGAAACGGGACATGGCAAAGGCCCTCGCCGCGAAGCACGGGGTCCGGCTGTGCAAGTCGATCCCCGAGGCGCTGACCCTGGGCGGCGACAAGCTCGCGGTGGACGGCGTACTCCTCATCGGCGAGCACGGCGACTACCCGCACAACGAGAAGGGCCAGCACCTCTACCCCCGGCGGCGGTTCTTCGAGGAGTCGGCGAAGGTCTTCGAGAAATCGGGGAAGGCCGTCCCGGTGTTTAACGACAAGCACCTGGCCGCGACCTGGGACGACGCGAAGTGGATGTACGACAAGGCCCGGGAGCTGTACGTCCCGTTCCTGGCCGGGTCGTCCTTGCCGGTGACGTGGCGGAAGCCGAGCCTCCAGCTCCCGATGGGCTGCGAGATCGCGGCCGCGGTCCAGCTCGGGTACAGCTCGCTGGAGGCCTACGGGTTCCACGCGCTGGAGTGCTTGCAATGCATGGTCGAACGCCGCAAGGGCGGTGAGACGGGGGTCAAGGCGGTGCAGTGCCTCCAGGGTAAGGGCATGTGGGAGGCGCTGGACGCCGGCCGGTTCTCGAAGCCGCTGCTCGACGAGACGATCCGCATCGTGCCGGCACACGCGAAGGGGAACTACCGGGAGTTGACCGCCGCCGCGAAGGACGCGGCGGTCTTCCTGGTCGAGTACCGGGACGGCCTGACCGCCGCGGTGGCGATGCTCAACGGGTTCGTGCAAGAGGGGGACGGCGGCGCGTTCTGCTTCGCCGGACAGCTCAAGGGTGAGGAGAAGCCGCGCTCCACGCACTTCTACTTGCAACAGCCGGACCCGTACGCCCACTTCGGGCACCTGGTCCGGGCGATCGAGTCGCTGGTGCAAACCGGCCACGCCCCGTACCCGGTCGAGCGGACCCTGCTGACCACCGGAGTCCTCGACGCGGTCATGACCAGCAAGCACCACGGCGGCCGGCGCGTTGAGACGCCGCACCTGAACATCGCATACAGGCCGACCGACTGGCCGCCCGCGACCGACCCGATCCCGAAACCGATCAAACGATGATGCCCGGAATCGAAAGCGAGGGTCGTCCTACCGGGCCGTATCGGCAGGGCGGTGGGCTTCCACCGGCTCATGGGCGGCGTGACCGTTGGTCGCCGGGTGCCCATTGCGGTCAGCCGGGGCCAGGGTTACGACCTCGCCGTCCTCTTCGGCCTTCTTGTGGCCGCCCTCGGGGACTCGCGGGCCGTGGCGCAGCTCGCTCAGCTTCTGCATGACGATGAAGAACGCCGGCACGAAGAACACCGCCAGAAACGTCGCGGTCAACATCCCACCGAACACCGCTGTCCCGAGCGCCTGCCGGCTCGCTGCCCCGGCCCCCTTCGACCAGACCAGCGGGGCCACCCCCAGGATGAACGCGAACGAGGTCATCAGGATCGGCCGGAACCGCATCCGGGCCGCGGTGATCGCCGCCTCCCGGATCGACAGCCCCTCCAGCCGCCGCTCGCGGGCGAATTCGACGATCAGGATCGCGTTCTTGGACGCCAGCGCAATGATGAGCACCACCCCGATCTGCGTGTAGATGCTGTTCTCGAACCCGCGGACCCAGATCGCCGCCACCACCCCCAGGATGCCCAGCGGCACCACCAGGATGACGGCGAACGGCAGGATCCAGCTCTCGTACTGCGCCGCCAGTACCAGGTACACCATCAGAACCGCGAAGGCGAACACGAACACCGCCTCGCCGCTGATCTGCTTCTCCTGGAAGGCGATGCCGGTCCAGTCGTAGCCCATCGACGGCGGTAGCGTGTCGGACGCCAGACGGTCCATGGTCGCCAGCGCATCCCCGGAGCTGACTCCCGGGGCCGCGGCCCCGTTGATCTGGGCCGCCGGGTACAGGTTGTACCGGGCGATCGACGACGGCCCGAGTTTCTCCTCGACGGTCAGCAGCGTGCCGAGTTGGACCATCTGCCCATCGCGGTTGCGGACCTCCAGCTTGCGGACGTCCTCCGGCCGGTCGCGGTAGGTCTGGTCGGCCTGCACCCGGACCTGGTACGTCCGGCCGAACTTGTTGAAGTCGTTGACGTAGAACGACCCGAGGTTGGCCTGAAGGGTGTTGAAGATGGCGCTGGATGGCACCCCCATCTTCTCGGCCTTCACCCGGTCGATGTTCAGGTACACCTGGGGCACGCCGGCACGGATGGTGGCGTTGGCCAGCCCGATGGTCGGATCCTTCTGCGCTGTCGCGACGAGTTCCTGCGCCCGCGCCTGGAGTTCGTCCAGCCCGACCCCCTCGCGGTCCTCCACCCGCATCTCGAACCCGCCGGCCATCCCCAGCCCGCGGATCGACGGCGGGACCAACACCAGAATCTGAGCCTCCTGGATCCCGCCGAACTCCTTGCGGAGCTTGCCCACCAGCGCATCCTGCACCAGGTGCGGCTGCTCGCGGACCGACCAGTCCTTCCAGACGACGAACATGGTCGCCGAGTTCGGGGTGTTGGTCCCCTCCAGCATCGAGAACCCGCCGATCGCGAACCAGTTCTCCGGGCCGTCCATCGTGGAGACGATCTTGTTCATCCGCTCGATCACCTCGCCGGTCCGCTCCAGGGAGGCGGCGTCCGGCAGGGTGACGCTGACGAGCACGTACCCCTGGTCCTCGACCGGCAGGAACCCGGTCGGCTGCTGCTGATACCACCACCCGGTGAACACCGCCAGTCCGGCGAAGACCAGCAGCACCAGCCACCACACCCGCAACAGCCCGCGGACGGACCAGGCGTAGGCCGCCTCCAGCCGGTTGTAGACGGCGTTGAACGCCCGCACCGCCAGGTTGCGACGTGCCGGCGGCGGCCGCAGCCAGGACGCGCACTGGGCCGGCTTGAGCGTCAGCGCGTTGACCGCGCTGATGAGCGCCGTGGCCGCGATCGTCAGCGCGAACTGACGGTACATCTCGCCGGTGACGCCGCCCAGGAACGCGGTCGGCAGGAACACCGCCAGCAGCACCAGGGTGATCGAGATGACCGGCCCGGTCACCTCGGACATCGCCCGGATCGTCGCCTCTCGCGGCTTCATCCCGCGCTCGACGTGGTGCGCGGCGTTCTCGACGATCACGATGGCATCGTCCACCACGATCCCGATCGCCAGGATCAGCCCGAACAGCGTCAGCAGGTTGACCGAGAAGCCCAGCAGCGGCAGGAACGCGAACGCCCCGATGATGGTGATCGGCACCGTGGTGGCCGGCACCAGGAGCGCCCGCCAGCTCTGCAGGAAGACCAGGATCACCACCAGCACCAGCAGGCCGGCCTCGATCAAGGTGCGGTACACCTCGTTGATGCTGGCGTTGACGTACTTGGTGGTGTCGAACGGGATGGTGTAGACCAGCCCCGGCGGGAAGTCCTTGCTCACCCGCTCCATGGCGGCCCGCACCCCCTGGGCCACCTCCAGGGCGTTCGAGTCCGGCAACTGGTAGACGAGGATCGTGGACGCCTCCATCCCGCTACGGCTGGCGAACGAGTCGTAGTTCTGCGCCCCCAGCTCCACCCGCCCCACGTCGCGCAGGAACGTCAGCCGGCCTTCCGCCCCGGTCTTCAGGATGATCCCCTCGAACTGCTCGGCGTCGCTGAGCCGGCCGAGGGTGGTGACGGTGTAGGTGAACTCTTGCCCCCGCCCAACCGGCGGCTGGCCGATCTGCCCGGCGGCCACCTGCACGTTCTGCCGCCGCAGCGCGTCGATCACTTCCTGGGTGGTCAGCCCGCGGGCCTTCAGTCGGTCCGGGTCGAGCCAGATCCGCATGGCGTACGCGCCCGTGCCGCGGACCATCACCTCCCCGACCCCCTTCACCCGGCTCAACTCGTCCCGCAGCCGCAGCGTGCCGTAGTTGGAGAGGAACAGTCCGTCGTAGGGCGCCCACGGCGCCACCCGGGCCACGTCCCCGACGGCTACCGCCGGCCCGGCCGCGGATGCCTTCAGCGCGACCACCCGGAGGGCGTCGGGCGTGCCGAGTTGCTCCGGCGTGGTGACCTTGTACTGCGGCGCCCCGTTGCCCGGCTCGCGGAGGGCCGTCATCCCCTGCCTGGCGAGCGCGGCGGCCGCCTCGTGGTGCGACAGCCCGCGGGCGCGGAGTTGCTCGTCGTTGAACGTCACCCGCAGGGTGTTCTTCGCGGGCGGCGACGTGAGCGACACGCCCAGGATGATGTTCGACGACTGCTTCTTGACCGTGACGCCCTGCCGGCGGACTTCCTCCGGCAACTGCGGCTCAGCGACGGCCATGCGGTTCTGGACGAGCACCTGCGCCTCGTCCAGGTCGGTGCCGATCTCGAACGTGACCGTCAGCGAGTACCCGCCGTCGGCCGAACAGGTCGAGGACATGTACATCATGTTCTCGACGCCGTTGACCTGCTGCTCGATCGGGGCGGCGACGGTGTCCGCGACCACCTGCGCGTTGGCGCCGGGGTAGGTGGTGCTGACGACCACCGTCGGGGGCGTGATCGGCGGGTACTGCTCGACCGGCAGGCGGTACAGCGACACCGCGCCGAGCAGCAGGATCACGATCGCGATGACGTTCGCGAACACCGGGCGGTCGATGAAGAACCGGGAGATCATGCGGTCGGTCCTGCGGCCGGGAGGTACTCAGTACTCAAGTACCGGGGGTTACCCGGCCTTCTTTCCAGCGGCCGGCGGCCAGTCGGCCACCATCGGCTTCTCCTCGGGCTCGACGGTGGAGCGCGGCCGGGCCTTCTGGAGCCCGTTGACGACCACCCGATCGGCGGCCGACAGCCCCTCCTCGACCGCGACCAGCTTGCCTGACCGCTGGCTCAGGCGGACCGACCGCCGCTCCACCACGTTGTCCGCCCCGACGACCAGCACATACCTCCCGCCCTGGTCGGACTGGACGGCCGCCTCCGGCACCATCAGTCGGTCCCGCGGGTGGGTCAACGGGAACCGGACCCGGGCGTACATCCCCGACGACAGCCGGCGGTCAGGGTTGTTCAGCACCGCGCGGAGCCGGACGGTCCCTGTCCCCGGCTCGAAGCGCGGGTCGCGGAAGTTGATGACTCCCCTGTGCGGGTAGCCGCTCTCAGTCTCGATGCCGAGTTCGACCGGGATGGCCGCGTCTGACCACAGCGGCGGGACCGGGATGCCGAGCGCCAGCAGGCCCGGTGCCAGGTTCCGTAGCGGCTTGACCCGCCCCTCGTACTCGAGTGCGTCCCGCTCGGGGATCTCGAAGAAGACGTAGATCGGATCCTGATCGACCATGACGGTCAGTTGCGTCTGCTCGCCGTAGCCGACCAGGTTCCCCTCAGTGACGAGCGTGCGGCTGACCCGGCCGCTGATCGGGGCGACGATCTTCGTGTACCGCAGGTTCAACTCGGCCGACTCCAGGGCCGCCTTCGCCTGGGCGAGGGCGGCGTCGGCCTGCCCGACCACGGCCCGGGCCGTCTTGTTGGCGGCTACGGCCTGGTCGTACTCGTCCCGGCTGACCCCACTGCCGGCGATCCGCTCGTAGCGGGCGAGGGTGGCCTGCGCCCGTTCCAGCTCGGCGGCGGCTCGCGTCTGGTCGGCGGCCGCCTTCCCCAGCGCCGCCTTCGACTCGTCGCGGGCGACCCGGTACTCCTCGGGGTCGATGTCGTACAGCGGCGTCCCCTGCTCGATCTCGGTCCCCTCGCGGAAGTGGACCTTCAGCAGCCGGCCCTTGACCTGCGGGCGGATTTCCACCCGCTGCACCGCGTCCAGGTGGCCGGTGTACTCACCCCAGTCGGCCACCGACTGGACGACCGGCCGGCTGACCGTCACCCTGGGCGGCGGAGGCGCCGCGGCCGGCGGCTTGCCCTGCTGGCAGCCGATCGCGGCGGCAAGGACCGTGACCACCCCAATGGCGGTCCGCGGGTGGAATGGGCTGGTCATGGGGCGGCCCCTGCGAATACGCGGACAGACAACTTGACACCGGCGGCAACACCTATTGAACTGATGACTGACGCGTCAGTCAATATTGACAGGGGGCCGGGATGGGGAATGCGGTGCGGCGGAGGGGGCGGCGGCGAGACCCGGAACTGGCCGCGCGCCGCCGCGAGGAGATCCTGGCCGCCGCGGCCACGCTGTTCGCCCGCCGCGCATACCCCGACACCGACCTGCAAGAACTGGCCGACTCGCTGGGCATCGCGAAGGGGACGATCTACACCTACTTCCCCAGCAAGGAGAAGCTGTTCCTGGCCGCCGTGGACCGCGGGATGCGGATGCTGCGCGAGCACGTCCTGGCCGCGGCCGCCGCCGTCCCCGACCCGCTCGACCGGGTGGTCGTCGCCATCCGGGCCTACCTGGAATTCTTCAAGGACCATCCTGACCAGGCGGAGTTGCTCATCATCGAGCGGGCGAAGTTCCGCGACCGCAAGAAGCCGACGTACCTGGAGCACCGCGAGGTGAACCGCGTCTTCTGGCGGGAAGTCTACGCCGGGCTGATCCGGGACGGCCGGGTGCGGGACGTGCCGGTGTCGCGCATCCTCGACGTGGTCGGCGACCTGCTGTACGGGACGATGTTCACCAACCACTTCGCCGGCCACAGCAAGCCGCTGGCCACCCAGGCCGCGGACGTGATCGACGTGGTGTTCAACGGCATCCTCACCCCCGCCGAGCGCGCCGGCCGCGGCCGGTGAGTGGCCCCCACTACTTCGCGAACTGGACCCAATTCACCTGCGTGACCAACTGGTTCAGCGCGGCGAAGGAGATGTGGGCGTTGGTGGCGAACCGGGGGGTTGCGTTCGCCGGGAACGTCGCCAGCGTCGCGTCCCCGACCAGGAAGACGTTGAAGTCCTTCGACAGGTTCTCGTACCCCGCCGTCGTCTTGCAGAAGCACATGTCCGTCGCGTACCCGGTCAGCAGGACGTGCCGCACGCCGTTCTTCTTCAAGAAGTCGCGCAGCGGCGGATACCCCTCGGCGTCGTAGATCACCACGTCGTCCGGGTGGACGTCCACCGCGGTGCTGACCGGGATGGGCAGATCCCAGAACCCGGCTCCGTTGTACCGCGGCCCGGCGTCCAGCCCGGGGAACTGCTTGAAGTAGTCGATCACCGGCCGGTCCGCGCTCAGCGTCAGCCGTTCCAGCAAAGGCTGGCCCTTGTACGGGTACGCGGCGAGTACCTTTCGCAACTCCTGTTCGCCGGCGGCGCGCTCCTCCGCGCTCGGGGTCTTCGTGAGCGACCGGTACACTTTCGTGCGGATCGGGTCGGCGGGGCCGCGGAGGCTGTACATCACGCACGCCACCCTGCCGCGGAGCCGGTTCAGTAACGGGGCGATGACCTCCTTCGTGTGCTTGTAGGCGAGGGCGTTCTTCTCCGGGGTGCAGAAGTCCGCGACGCCGTTGGGCTCCGGCGACTTCCAGCCCCACTCGTCGTCGATCGCCCACGGGTGGACCATGATGACGGCGGTGTCCTTCGCCGTGAGCCGGTTGGGCATCTCGATGATGCCGCGGGCGTTGTACGAGAATCGCCAGGCGCGCACGTCCAGGTCGCCGCCGGGGTCGTCCACCAGCCGCGGCGCCTCGAACCGCTGTCGCTCGACCACCGGTTCGACGAATTGCGGGAAGTCGCCCAGCAGCGGCTTGGGGTCCACGATTGGGGTGAGGGTGTTCTCGTAGACGCGGGTGGGGACGGCCGGCGGCTCGGGCGCCGGGGCGGCGGGCGACGATAGCGCGAGGAACGCGGCTATGGTGACGGCCGAGCCGAGCGCGAGGCCGAGGAGTAGCGAGCGGTTCACGGGAATACCTCCGGGTCGGCTGTTCACCCCGGTGTCGGGTGTCGGGTACACTATGCCCGATCCCCCGCCGCCCCGCCTGCGAAATCTCATGCGTCTGCCTGCCGTACTACTCACCCTGCTTGTCGGTCTGCTCTCCGTGCTGCCCCGTACGTCGGGGCAAGGGTTTCCGCCGGCCGATGCGGCGAAGCGCATGAAGCCGGCCGACGGGCTGACGGTGAAGCTGTTCGCGGCCGAGCCGGACGTCCGCCAGCCGATCTTCGTCAAGTGCGACGACCGCGGCCGGGTGTGGACTATCCAGTACCTCCAGTACCCGAACCCGGCCGGGCTGAGCCGGGTGAAGGTGGACCGGTGGTCGCGGACGGTCTACGACCGTGTCCCGGAGCCGCCGCCGAAGGGGCCGAAGGGCGCCGACCGCATCACCATCTGCGAGGACTCCGACGGGGACGGCCGGGCGGACAGGTTCAAGGACTTCGTCGCCGGGTTGAACCTTTGCACCGGGGTCGAGTTCGGGTTCGGTGGCGTGTTCGTCCTCCAGGCGCCGTATCTGCTCTTCTACCCGGACCGGGACCGCGACGACGTGCCCGACGCTGACCCGGAGGTTCTGCTGACCGGGTTCGGCATGGAGGACGCGCAGTCGCTGGCCAACCACCTCACCTGGGGGCCGGACGGCTGGCTGTACGGGCTCAACGGCAGCACCACCACCTGCCGCATCCGTGGGATCGAGTTCCAGCAGGGCGTGTGGCGGTATCACCCGACGACGAAGGCGTTTGAACTGTTCTGTGAGGGCGGCGGGAACGTCTACGGGCTGACGTTCGACGCCGACGGGAACCTGTTCTACTCGTAGAACCTCGGGCTGTTCTGGCACGCCCATCAGGGAGCGTACTACCTCAAGAACGTCGGCAAGCACGGCCCGCTGCACAACCCGTTCGCCTACGGCTGGCTGTCGCACGTCGCGCACGACGCGCCGACCGGCGGGCCGACGACCGGCGGCACCGTCTACCGCGGGCACACCTTCCCCGAACGGTTCCGCGGCCGGTTCCTGGCCGGCGACTTCCTCCGACATACGGCATCGAGTTGGGAACTACGACCGAAAGGGGCGACTGTCGCCGCGCACTTCCGCGAGTTACTGCTCGACAGCCGCGATACCTGGTTCGGGGCGACCGACCTGTGCCTCGGGCCGGACGGCTCCGTGTACCTGAGCGATTTTTACGACAGGCGGACCGCACACCCCGACCCGGACGCCGACTGGGACCGCAACAACGGCCGCATCTACAAGGTCGAGGCGACCGGTACGAAGCCGGCCACGAGACCGGACCTCGGCAAACTCTCGTCTCGGGAACTGGTCGGGCTGCTGAAGCACCCGAACGAGTGGTACGCCGACCGCGCCCGCGTGCTGCTTGCGGAGCGGCGCGACGAGGCGACCTGGCCGGCCCTGCGCGAGCTGGCCCGTCAGCGGGCGGACGAGCGGCTGGCGCTGCGGGGGCTGTGGACGCTGTACGTCGCCGGCGGACTCGACGAGAGACTCGCCGCTGAGTTGCTGGCGCATCCTGGCGAACACGTCCGCGCCTGGGTGGTGCGCTTACTCGGCGACTCGAAGACAGTATCGGTCGCGCTCGCCGGACGGTTCGCGGAGTTGGCCGCCAACGACCCCAGCCCGGTGGTGCGGGCGCAACTCGCCTGTACGGTGAAGCGACTCCCCGGCGAGCAGGCGCTTCCGGTCGTCGAGCGATTGCTGACCCGCGACGCCGACACGGCCGACGCGGTGATCCCGTGGCTGCTCTGGTGGGCGGTCGAGAGCCAGGCGGTTTCCGACCAGGAACGAGTGACCGCGTTCTTTGCGTCGGCCGACAACCGCAAGTACAAACTGGTGCAGGCGAACCTCGGCCGGCTGGTCCGCCGGTACGCCGCGGACGGAACCGCGCCCGGCTATCGCGCGGCCCACAAGTTGCTGGCTGCGCTGCCGGCGTCGGATCGAGCGGCACTCTACGAAGACCTCGACCGCGGGCTATCGGAGCGGGCGGTCGGGCTGCCGCCCGTCGGGCAGGGCGGGCTGTTCGATGCCCTCGCCGCGCCCGGCAGCGAAACGCCTACGCCCACCCGCAAGTACGAGTCGATCACGTCGGAGTTGACCGCGGTCATCCGGGCCGCGTGGGAGGAGTTACCGACGAACGCCGCGCGAACCCGGCTCGCCCTCCGCGCCGGCGTGACCGCCGCCCGCGACCGGGTCCACGCCGACCTGGCCGACCCGAAGACTCCCCACCCGCTCCTCCTCGAACGCCTCGCCACCCTGGACGAACTCGGCACCGACTCCTGCGCCCCGGCCGCGCTGGGCCTCCTCGCGTCCGACGATGCCGACGTTCCGTTGCGTGCCCTAACCGTGCTTGGCCGCTTCGGCGGGCCGCGGGTCGGGGGTGCAATTCTGAAGGCGTACCCGTCACTTCCCCCAACGGCAAAGTCCCGGGCGCGGGAGGTCCTGTTCGGCCGCAAGGAGTGGGCGCGTGCGTTCCTGGCGCTCGTCGAGGCTGGTACGATTGTCCCGGTGGATGTGCCCGTCGAGCAGGTCCGGCTGCTGGCACTGTTCGACGACCCCGGTATCGACGCCGCCGTCCGCAAGCACTGGGGGAGCGTGCGGCCCGGCACGCCGGAGGAGAAACTGGCCGAGGTGCGGCGGTTCAGCAACGACCTGCGGGCCGGCACCGGCGACCCGGCCCGCGGCAAGCTCCTCTTCGTCAAGCACTGCGCGACCTGCCACAAGCTGTTCGGCGATGGCGGCACGGTCGGCCCAGACCTGACCACCTCCAGCCGGGCCGACACGACCTGGTTGATCGCCAGCGTCGTGGACCCGGCCGCCGTCGTCCGAGCGCAGTATGCCCAGTACGCGGCCCACACCCTCGACGGCGCCGTCCGCACCGGCATCATCGCCGAGCAGGACGGCGCGAGTGTCACCCTGATCGATGCCCAGGCGAACAAGGCGCGCCTCCCCCGCGACCGGATCGACACACTGAAGGAACTGCCGACCTCGCTTATGCCGGAGAAGTTGCTCGATCCGCTGACCCCGCAGGAGCGACGCGACCTGTTCCGGTATCTTCAACAACCCGGGAAGTAGGCCGTGAGACCCACCCGCCGCCGATTCCTGACCGCCTGCGCCTCCGGTGGGATCGCCGTTGCCGCCGGGCTGTCCGCCTCGGCCCGGCCGAAGGGTAAGGCGCTCGTCGCGATCACCCTCGACCTGGAGATGTCCGCCGAGTACCCGAAGCGCGGCATGACCGAGTGGAACTACCGCAAGGGCGACCTCGACGCCGACACGAAGCGCTACGCGGTGCGCGGCGGAAACGGAATTGAACGTCCTCTATCCGCGCCGCCAGGAGG
>DATLIF010000632.1:0-5959 GCA_035539575.1 Fimbriiglobus sp.
ACCGCGGCGCTGGACTGGGAGAACGGCCGGCAGGTGATCGAGCTGGTCCGCGGCGTGGCCCGTGACCGCGGCGCGACGGTGCTGGTGGTGACGCACGACCCCCGGCTGTTGCCATACGCCGACCGGGTGATTGAGATGGCCGACGGCGAGTTACTCGCCGATGCGACCGAGGCCACCCGCCCGCACCACCTCGACCGGACGATGATCGAGCTGACCCCCGTCTGTGCCCCAAGGCTGAAGTTGCGCGAGCCGGCTCCAACGACCTGTCGGCCGTAAATCTCAAATCCCAAGCACCAAATCCCAAAGAAGATGAACCTTCTTCGTTTGGGATTTGGTGCTTGGGATTTGGGATTTACCAGGGCAGCTTGTCCAGGTTCACGTTCCCGCCGCTGAACACGACGCCGACCTTTCGGATTCCCTCCAGCGACCGGAACTCGTCGGTCAGTACCGCCGCGGCGGACACGGCGCCACTCGGCTCGACGATCAGCTTCATCCGCTCCCACACCAGACGCATCGCCGCGACGATCTGCGGGTCGGTCACGGTGACGATGCGCTCCACCTGGTCGCGGATGATCGGCCAGGTGAGCTGACCGGTACTCGTCAGCAGCCCGTCGGCGATCGTGTCCGGCAAGGTCTGCGGCACCCACTCGCCCTTCGCCTTGGAGCGGGCCGCATCGTCCGCACCCAGTGGCTCGGCGCCGAAGACGCGCAGCGACGGGTTCAGTCCCCGCGCCGCGACGCAGACGCCGGACAGCAGCCCGCCGCCACCCACGGGGGCGACCAGCGCGTCCAGGTCCGGCACGTCTTCCAGAAGTTCCAGCGCGGCGGTCCCCTGACCGGCGATCACGTCCGGGTGGTCGAACGGCGGGATCAGCGTGCCTCCGGTCTTCCCCACCAACTCGGCGGCGACGCGCTCACGGTCCGCGAGGTTCGGTTCGCACTCGACGACGTGGCCGCCGTAGCCCTGGACTGCGGCCTTCTTCACCGGCGAGGCGGTCCGCGGCATGACCACCCAGGCCGGGATGCCGCGGACCTTCGCGGCGAGGGCCAGCGCCTGCGCGTGGTTGCCGCTGGAGTGCGTCACGACGCCGCGGGTCGCGGTGGCGGCGTCGAGTTTCCGCACGGCGTTGGTTGCGCCGCGGTACTTGAACGCGCCGGTCTTCTGGAGGTTCTCGCACTTGAAGAAGACGGCCCGGCTGGCGAGGCGGTCGAACGTCTCGCTGGTGAGGACCGGGGTGCGGTGGACTAGCCCGGCGACGCGGGCGGCGGCGTCCCGGACGGCGGCGAGATCGGCGGCGTAGTGCGGCATAAGCGGATCGGGTGGGGACAGGATAACAGACGCATTGTAGGCCACTGTGTACTGAGTACTCAGTACCAAAGAAACTCGCCCGGCCTTTCGGCCGGGCGGTTTATCGACAGGTCAGGTGACGTGAGGGAGAAGGGGAAGGGGGAAGTGACCTCAACGGCTTCACGTTGTCTCGGTCTTCTGGTCACTGACCAGTCCGCCGCGCTCGACGGCGCCGTGTTTCTTGAACAACGCGGGTATCCACGGGGCCGGGCCCTCGGTCCGGGCGGCGACGATAGTCCGCCCGGCGGCCACCTGCTCGCCGTAATACCCGGCGTCGTCCTCGGGAACGCCCAGCCCGATCAGGCCGCCGACCACCGAGCCAACCGTCGCGCCCGCGCCGGCACTGGCCAGCAGGGCGACGAACACGCCGCCGGCCACGGCCGGGCCGATCGCCGGGATCAGACCCGCCGCGACCGCCAGCCCCAGCCCGGCCCCGGTCAGCCCGCCGGTCACGGCCCCGACCGCGGTCCCCTCCTCCCACCGGCTGTCGTCTGGTTCGGTCGGGCTTGCCTCCGGATCCTTCTTGCTGAGGATGCCAACCCGGTCCTCGGGGAGGCCGGCCGCCCGCAGGTCGCGGACGGCGGCCAGCCCGGCGCCACGGGTCGGAAACACCCCGATGTAGACGAACATTTCCACGGTGCTAATGTCGCTCTGCGCCCGCATGGTTCGCCCCGTTCGGGGTCTCCGAGGTGTGATGTATGGTCATCGGCGGTCGGATCCGCCGGTTGTCGAACACCCGGACACTCATGCAGGGGGTGTGCCAAAGCCGCCAGGACCGCGATTTCGTATCGAAAACCGCCGGATCGGAGCCGATCACGACTCGCCGGCCGGGGCCGCGGAGGTCACGGCCCTTACGATCTTTCCCCACCCCTACGGGCCACGCCGCGACAGCGAAAGCGGATGCGTCCCCGGTGGGAACCGCGCTTCCCCGGGTATAATCGCGGGCCACTCTTTCCATCCGGAGCTAGCAATGAATCGGCCAAGTCTAATCGGCGCGGTAGTGGGGCTTGGACTGGTCGCGGTGATCGGTGCCGCACAGGTCGGTCGGCCGACAGACGCGAAGCCGGAGTTCGTCGGCGACGGGGCGACCGACAATACCGACGCGCTGCAGAAGGCGATCGACGCCGGCCGGGGCAGTGTCCACCTGTCGAAGGGCGTCTACCGCATCACCCGGACTTTGGTCATTGACCTCGACCGCGTCGGGTACACGGCCGTCACCGCCGACGGCACCGCGACGCTGCGGATGGACGGGGCCGGACCGGCGTTGCGGTTCGTCGGCACGCACAAGGGGACCGCCGCGCCGCGCACGGTCGAGCCGAACGTCTGGGATCGGCAGCGGTCGCCGCGCGTGGACGGGCTGGAGATCGTGGGCGGCCACCCCGAGGCCGACGGCATCGAGGTGTCCGGCACGATGCAGTTCACCGCCCACGGCGTCACCATCCGCAAATGCCGGCACGGCGTCCGGTTGGTCCAGCGCAACCGCAACGTTATCCTCTCGGCCTGCCACATCTACGAGAACCGCGGCATTGGCGTCTTCTACGACAAGGTCGATCTGCACCAGTCGAACATCGTGGGGTGCCACATCAGCTACTGCGATGGCGGCGGTGTCGTCTTCCGCGGCGGCGCGGTGCGCAACGCTCACATCGGCACCTGCGACATCGAGGCGAACCAGTCCAAGGACGGCCCGCCGACGGCGAACGTGCTGATCGACTGCACTGGCGGCTCGACCGCGGAGGTGGCCATTACTGGTTGCACGATCCAGCACGCGAACGTGCCGGACTCGGCGAACGTCCGCGTCCTCGGGGCCGGCAAGGGGCTCCGCGAGAAGACCGCGAACTGGGGCCACATCACCATCGGTGACAACGTCTTCTCCGACGTGGCCGTGAACGTGGACCTGAAGGACTGCCGCGGCGTCACCGTGACCGGCAACACCTTCTGGATGGGTTACAAGTACAACCTGCTGGCGGAGAACTGCCAGCAACTGGTCGTCGGTCCGAACGTCTTCGAGCGGAACCCGGCTTACGACTACGGCACCAGCAAGGAGACGGTCAACGCACTGCTGTTCAAGGACTGCAAGGACTGCACCCTGACTGGGCTGCACGTCCACGGCGTCCGCGGCGCGGCGGGACTGGCGCTCGACGGGTGCAGCCGGTTCAACGTGACCGGTTGCTCGGTGCTGGACTGCGAGGGGGTCGGGCTGCTGTTGAAAAACCCGCGGCACTGCCGGGTGTCGGACTGCCTGGTCCGCCACGACGGGCTGGGGGACAAGGAACCGGTGTCGCTGCGGGTGGATGGCGGGTCGGGGAACCTGTTCGCGGACAACCTGCTCGGCGGCGCGGCAATGGTGCCGAAGGAGGCCGGGGAGGTGAGGTGAAGCCCCGCCGCCCGGGTCAGCCGCACAGCGACGCGCCCGCGCAGCCCGGTCGAACCTCGATCGACCGGGCCGTCAGCGCGTTGCCCGTGCGGTCGTAGGTGACCCGGACGCGGTCTCGACTCTGGATCAGCCGGAGTTTGACCCTCTCCCCGCGGAGGACGACCGGGCAGTCCGGCGGCACGTCGAAGACGAGGACCGTCTCCCCGTCTACCGCCGTCAACTCCCGGTTCAGGGTGTCCACCCGGCGGACGACCGCATCGGCCTGGACCGCGGACCGATTACTGCCCGACTTCTGCATGCCCCCGGACCCGTTGAAGGACAGAACGATACGGACCCCGTCTCACCTTTAATGCAACGCGCGTACCACCGTGGGCAATTGGCCCGCCGGCCCGCGTGAGCAAGGCATTTCCCGCTACCCCGGGCCGCGACCTGGTCAGCGTTCGCCCGGCCGGTGGTCGAAGACCGCCCGCGCCGGGTGCGATTCCGCCGTCGAATGTGCGGCCGGCAGGCGGTTTGCCGCGTTCCGGCCGGGTGGCACGCCAGATGCTTTGGGGAGACGGAGTCTGTTTCGCTTCACAACACCCAGCGAGTTGATGGATCGGACGCCGTGCGGCGGCGGTCCCCCAGGTCGTCAGGAGGAAAGTCGAATGAAGAACCGGAAGCGCACCACAGTCAAGTACCGCGTCGCCGGGCGGGTCATCACCATCGCGGACGACGACCGGGTGAAGCTGGAGCTTTTGCTGCGCCGCGCGGCCGTCCTGGAGCCGGAGCAGGCCCCGTACCTGGCCGCGCTGGCCGGGGAGTTGCAGCGGGCGACGGTCGTGCCGCGGTCGGAGATCCCGGCGGACGTGGTCACCATGAACTCGGTCGTCCGGCTGCGCGACCTGGTGACCGACGAGGAGGAGACGTACATGCTGGTGTACCCGGCGGACGCCGACATCGAGCAGAACCGGCTGTCGGTGTTGGCCCCGGTCGGGACGGCGCTGATCGGATACCGGGCCGGAGACGTGGTCGAGTGGCCGGTGCCGGCCGGCGTGCGTCGGTTCCGGGTGGAGGAGGTCGTCTCCCAGCCGAAGCCCGACTTCGCCGGCAGCGCCGTATGAGTCGGGGCGGTCGCGGGCGGGGCAAACCCCGCCCGCGACGCGGTCACTTCACCGGGCCGCTGACCACGTTGGAGATCAGCTTGTACCCCTCCATGGGAACTTCGGCCTCCGAGACGCGGATCTCGAACGTCTTGACCGGTGGCGCGAACAAATTGAGCGAGTCCTTGATCACCCCTTCCGACTTCAGTTGATTCCCTAGCATCGGCTTCGTCCCGTGGTTCTTGGTGCCTGGGAACGAGATGTCGCACATGTAATACTTCTCCGGCGCCCCCTTGGTGAACCGGTATCGAACCTCGAACCGGACCAGGTCCGGCGCCTCGAACGTCACCTTGGGGTCGGACAACTCGATCTCGGCCGGGCCGGCCGAGACAGGCTTGGTGGTCGGCACGGCGGCCGTGGTGGGTGCGGCCGTCGGCTTGCTGCATCCGACGATCAGGACCACGAGGGAGACAAGCAACAAGCCGCCGGCGGACCGGCGGCCGATGAATGCGGGCATGAACCATCCTCCGGGGTGCCGGTTGGTCGTCACTTCTTGCCAAGGAGCTTGACCGGCAACTCGACGTCCAGCGTCCCGCCCGCCTCGGGGACGGTGACCACCATTTTCGAGTCGGGTGTGGAGTACGGGGCTGGCACCGTCTCCATGGCGTGCGGGTTGTCGGCCTGCTTGAACTCCTTGAGGATCGTCCCATCTTTGTCCATGAACCGGCTGACCCGGACCTTGTACTGGCCGGGGACGACGCCGACATCGCCCCGCCGGGAGCCGGTCAGGACGTAGACGCCCATCGAGTCAGTGGTGCCGATCCCGCCCTCTCCCAGGGTCGCGTCCAGGGGGATGAACGAGACGGTGGCGTTATCGATCGGGACGCCCTTGGCCGTCAACTTGCCCGTGACGGGGACGCGCTTCAGCCCGTCCCCGCCGCAGCCGACGTACCCCACGATCACGACCGCCACCGCCAGATAACGCAATCGCCGCATAGTTACTCCTGTCCAGGTGCGGAAGCACTGACGAACCCCGAGCGTCGGCCGGGGTGGAGCCTCCCCCCCGCCGACGCTCGGGTTCGCCAGGACACGATGGGGCCGCCACGGCGGCTAGTTCGTGATCACCTCGCCGTCGCCCATCTGGCTAAGTCGCCT
>DATLIF010000633.1:0-6564 GCA_035539575.1 Fimbriiglobus sp.
AGCGGGTTCAGCGTCGTGACGGATTTCGTCGGCCACGGCATCGGGCGGAAGATGCACGAAGCCCCGCAGGTGCCGAACTTCGTCAACCGCGAGACCCGCAAGCACGACTTCCGGCTCGAGCCCGGGCTGGTGCTGGCGGTCGAGCCGATGGTGAACATGGGCACGCCGGAGGTGACGACGCTGCGCGACCACTGGACGGTAGTGACGCGGGACGGACTACCGAGCGTCCACGTCGAACACACCCTCGCGCTGACCGCCGAGGGGGTGGTAATCATCACTGCGGACGAGGACTCGCAGATGCGGCCGACGCCCACGGCGAACCCCGAGCGTTAGCGAGGGGGTAAAGCTCCACCCGCTCGCTAACGCTCGGGGTTCGCCGAGAAGAGGGCTTGCCGGGTTTCCGGCCTTCGATATCTTGAAAGTTTACCCGACCTTGACGGCGGAAGCGGTTACGAGGATGGGCCCATGAAGGTCCGGTCGAGCATCAAGCGGATGTGCGAGAAGTGCAAGCTGATCCGCCGCAAGGGCGTGGTGCGGATCATTTGCGAAGACCCGCGGCACAAGCAGCGGCAGGGATAATAGGGAGTCGGTGACGTATGCCCCGTATCCAAGGCGTGGACCTCCCGCCGAACAAGCCGACCCACATCTCCCTGCGATACCTCAAGGGGATCGGGCCGACGACGTCGTTGGAGCTGTGCGAGAAGGTCGGCATCGACCCGCAGCGCCGCGCCAGCGAACTGAATGACGATGAGGTGTCGCGGCTGGCGACCATCATCGACCGGGACTACACGGTCGAGGGGGCGTTGCGGCGGTTCGAGGCCGGCAACATCCAGCGGCTCAAGGAGATCAAGGCGTACCGCGGCGAGCGGCACCGCAAGAACCTCCCGGTCCGCGGCCAGCGCTCCAAGACCAACGCCCGCACCCGCAAGGGCCCGCGGAAGACCGTCGCCGGCAAGAAGGGCGTCAAGGACAAGTAAGCCGTGAGCGGTGAGCGATGAGCGGTGAGCCGGAATGGCCGGCCGATCCGCCTCGCCGTGCCGCATCCGGTCTGGTGGTTTTTCTGGCTCATTGCTCACCGCTCACGGCTCACCGCTATGGCAAAAAGCAAGAAGAAGAAGCAGCGCCGCAACGTCAGCCGTGGGATCGCCCATGTGCAATCGACGTTCAACAACACGATCGTCACGATCACCGACACCACCGGCGACACACTGTGTGCCGCGTCGGCCGGGACGGTCGGGTTCAAGGGCAGCCGTAAGAGTACCCCGTTCGCGGCCCAGCGGGCCGCCGAGGAGTGCGCCGGCAAGGCCCAGAAGTTCGGCGTCAAGGAAGTGGAAGTGCGGGTCAAGGGCCCCGGGGCCGGCCGCGAGTCGGCCGTCACGGCGCTCCAGGCCAACGGGCTCAACGTCAAGGCGATCGAGGACGTGACGCCCCTGCCGCACAACGGCTGCCGCCCGCCGAAGAAGCGGCGCGTCTAGTTGGTTCGAGTGGTCGGTGACCTGTGGCCGGCGCTCGCAAGAGCGGCCGGCCACGACGTTCTTCCGCGACCGTCCCCGTCACGACTCTGGGGTTCGCCGGGGCGACGGACCGAACGGGCCACCTCCGCTCAGTACTGAGTACCTCGTACTCACCCTGACCCCTGACTCAGGTCTAACCCGACCCATGGGACGTTACCTAGACTCGGTCTGCAAGCGCTGTCGCCGCGAGCAGATGAAGCTGTATCTCAAAGGCGCGCGCTGCTTCAGCAACAAGTGCCCGATCGAGCGGGAGGCCCCGCCACCGGGGATGCACGGCACCCGCCGGTCGAAGACCTCCGAGTACGGCATCCGGCTCCGCGAGAAGCAGCGGCTGAAGTGGTTCTACGGCGTGCTGGAGACGCAGTTCCGCCGGTACTTCGAGGTCGCCGGCCGGTCCAGCACCAACACCGGCGAACAGTTGCTCTCGCTGCTGGAGCGGCGGCTGGATAACGTGGTCCACCGGCTCGGGTTCGCCCCGAACCGCAACCAGGCCCGGCAGATGGTGGCCCACGGTCACGTCACCGTCAACGGCCGCAAGTGCGACATCCCGAGCATGCTGGTCAAGCCCGGCGACACCGTCAAGGTGAAGGCCCGGCCGCGCAGCCAGCAACTCGCCCGGCTGTCGTTGCAGGCGCCGAACGGCCAGGTGCCCGACTTCCTGATGATCACCAACAACGAGGAGCTGGAGGGGCGGATGACCCGCCTGCCGACCCGGCAAGACGTGGACCCCCGGATCAGCGAGATCCGCGAGCAGCTCATCATCGAAATCGTAACCCGCTAGCGCGGGTAAATTCCAAGCACCAAATCCCAAATTCCAATGTCTTCCTTTGGGATTTGGTGCTTGGAATTTGGGATTTCCCTCGGCTTCGCGAAGCCGAGGGCTGTGTTCCTGTTGTCCTGACCGCCGCCCTCTTGCTGGGCCGCCGATCACCCGGGCGTCGCGATCCCGGGCCGGCGGCGGAAAGCTGACGGCGGCGGGTACGGAGGTCGAAGCATGCGTATTCGTTGGCGCGGGCTGGAACTGCCCAGCCGGGTGGCGTCCGACCGGTCCACCCTCACCGACACCTACGGGAAGTTCTACGCCGAGCCGTTCGAGCGCGGGTTCGGGATGACCGTCGGCAACAGCCTGCGGCGCATCCTGCTGTCCAGCCTCGAAGGGTCGGCCGTGACCCGGGTGATCATTCAGGGGGTGCAGCACGAGGTCAGTACCATCCCCGGCGTCGTGGAAGACATCACGGACATCATCCTGAACATCAAGTCGCTGGTCGTGAAGAACACGTCCGACCAGCCCAAGACGATCCGCATCGACAAGCACGGGGCCGGCGAGGTCCGCGCCGCCGACATCCAGCACGACGAGACGGTGCAGATCATCAACCCCGAGCACCACATCGCCACCATGACGGCCGACGTGCCGTTCGTGCTGGAGATGACCGTCGAGAGCGGCCGCGGCTACCGCACCGCCGAGGAGAACGCCGGCAAGGAGCGCGAGATCGGCGTCATCCCGGTGGACGCCAGCTTCAGCCCGGTGGTGCGGGTGAAGTACGACATCGAGGAGACCCGGGTCGGCCAGCGGACCAACTACGACCGGCTGGTGATGGAGATCTGGACCAACGGCACGGTCAACCCGCAGATGGCGCTGGTGGAGGCGGCCAAGATCCTCCGCAAGCACCTCAACCCATTCATCCAGTACGCGGAGCCGGGGCCGGAGGTGCCGCTGGACGAGCCGATCGAGATCGGGGCCGCCACCGGCGGCGGTGTGGACCACGAACTCGAGCGCAAGCTCAACATGAGCCTGGCCGAGCTGGAGCTGTCGGTCCGGGCGACGAACTGCCTGGAGTCGGAGGGCATCACCACCGTCCGCGACCTGGTGATCCGCACCGACGACGAGTTGCTTGAGGTCCGCAACTTCGGCGAGACGACGCTGAAGGAAGTGAAGGGCAAGCTCCAGGAGCGCAACCTGCACCTGGGGATGAAGATCCCGCAGCGCCGCTAGCGGGCAGTGGCCAGTGTTCAGTGGCCGGTGGCCAGTTAAGAACGGCCACCGGCCTTACCCCCCACCTACCTTGGCACGGGGTGGGGCTTTCCTTCTTCTCTGGCCACTGACCACCGGTCACTGGCCACTACAAGAGGTACGCCATGCGTCACCGCAAGGCCGGCCGCAAGCTCGGCCGCAACGCCACCCACCGGCTCGCGCTCTTTCGCAACCTGAGCCGGGCGCTGATCACCCACGAGCGGATCACCACCACCACGCCGAAGGCCAAGGAACTCCGCCCGTTCATCGAACGGCTGATCACCCTGGCCAAGAAGGCGTCGCTGGTCAACGACGGCTCGAAGGAGGGGAAGATCAAGGCCCTGCACTACATCCGGCAGGCAGTCAGCCGGCTCGGCCCGGTCCACGGGACCGGCGTCTACGAGAAGAACGGCGACCTGGCCCAGGTCAACGACACGGTGCTGAAGAAGCTCATCAACGACATCGGCCCGCGGTACAAGGAGCGGCCGGGTGGGTACACCCGCATCCTGAAGCTGCACCAGCGCCGCCTCGGCGACGCCGGCGAGCAAGCGATCATCGAGTTGCTCAAGGAAGGCGAGACCAAGCCGAAGAAGGAGCGCCCGGCCGCCGCCCCGGCGCCGGCCCCGGCCGGGTCGTAGCCCGGAACTGCCAGCCCACCCGAACCCCGCGGCGAGAGCCGCGGGGTTCGTCGTTCTTATTCGTACTTCTTCAGCAGCACCCGCTCGACCAGCCAGCCCAGCAGGTTCAGTGTGCGGTCGCGGTCGTCCCGCCCGGGGTCGAACTCGCTGACCGACACGCCAACCACCTTGTCCGACCACGCCGCGTCGAGAAGCGCCAGCAGATGCATTGGCGTCAGCCCGAACGGCATCGGTTGCGGCACCGCCGGGGCGAACGCCGGGTCCAGCGCGTCCGCGTCCAGGTCAATCCACACCCGCTTCGCCTTGCCGACGCGCTTGCGGATGCTCGCCGCGACCTTTCCCACGTCCACCGCGACTGCCTCCGCCGGATGCGCCTCGACGAACGTCCGTTTCACGTCCTTCGGCAACAGGAACAGGTCGCGGTGGCCGACGTTGACGATCTTCGGTAGCGGACCGTCGGCGTGAAGTAGGAAGTTGCCGTGGCACAGATCCTCGGTGGTGTCGTGCAGGGCGTAGCAGTCCAGGTGCGCGTCGAACTGAATTACCACCGCGTCCGGCCCCAACTCCTCGTACACCGGCAGCACCCCCAGGTGGTTGCCGGCCAGCCAGAGCGTGAACCCCCCGCCGTCCAGCAACCGCCGGGCGGCCTCGCGGCCGGTCTCGCGCCAGGCCCGCACCTGCTCCAGCGTCTCGAACGGGTACTCCTCGATGTCCAGTTGCGCGGCGTAAGCGTGCGGCCGGGTGAGCCGGGCCTCAGCGGCGGTGTCGTCGAGCGCCTCGCTCAGCACGTCGCCGAGCAACTGCGCCCCGGCCCCGGTGCCGGCGCTGCCGAACAGGTCGAACGGGAAGACGACAGCGGCGGCCATAAGTCCGTGGTCCCCAGTCCATAGTCCTTCGTAATAAGGACTATGGACTGGGGACCACGGACCAAGGACCATGTGCGTATGACCATGCGCCCTGTCGGCGACGCCTTCCTGGCCGCGAACGCCGTCGTGACCGGCGACGTGACCCTTGCGCCCGGGGTCAACCTGTGGTACGGGGTGGTAGTACGCGGCGACGTGGCGCCGATCACGCTGGGCGAGGTGGTCAACCTGCAAGACGGGGTGATCGTTCATTGCGACTCCGGGGCGGCGCAGGTCGTCGAACCGGGGGTGGTGGTCGGGCACGCGGCGGTGCTGCACGGCGTCAGAGTTGGCGCCGGCACCCTGGTCGGGATCGGGGCGCGGCTGTTGGCCGGAAGCGTCGTCCGCGAGGAGTGCGTCATCGGAGCCGGGGCGGTCGTCCCGCCGGGGATGGTGGTGCCGCCGCGGTCGCTGGTACTCGGCCTGCCGGGCCGGGTGGTTCGCCCGGTGACGGCGGAAGAGGTCGAGAAGACTCGCACGATCTGCGCCCGATACCGCGACCTGGCCCGGCGGTACGCCGACGGTGATTTCCCCTGCCGGTGAGGACGCCCAATGTCCACCGACGATCAACTCCCCCTGATGCCCGACGACGCGACCGCCACCGCCGCGGACGGCCCGCTGGGCGAGGACAGCATCTTCGCCAGCGGGCCGCTGCCAGACCTGCCGGCCGTCACCGAATCGTACAACCCGCTCTCCCGGCGGCGGGCGGACATCGACGCCAAGCAGGCGATCGTCGGCAGGGTCCTGGAGGAACTGGGCTGCGAGGCGGCGGTCCTGTTCATGCCGGCCCACGTCGCGTGGTTCTGTGGTGGGATCAACATCCGCGGGCTGATCGCTGACACCGAGAGGCCCGGCGTCTACACCACCGGCCGCGGCCGGTGGCTGGTCTGCGCCAACGCCGACACGCAGCGGCTATTCGACGAGGAGTTGGACCGACTCGGGTTCCAGCTCAAGGAGTGGCAGTGGACGGTCGGCCGGGCGGTGCTCCTGGGCGAACTTGTGGCCGGTAAGAAGATCGCCGCGGACCGGCCGTTCCCGGGCATCCAGATGATCAACGACCGGCTGCGGCCGGAACTGCGACCGCTGGCCCCGACCGACCAGGAGCGGTATCGGGCGCTGGGCAAGGTGGTGGTCCACGCGGTCGAGGCGACGGCCCGGACGATGGCCCGCGGCCAGACCGAGGAGGAGGTGTCCGGGCAGGTGGCGCACCGGCTGTATCACCGCGGGGTGGAGGCGGACACGATCAGCGTCACCGCCGACGGCCGCGGGGCGACCTACCGTCGGGCCGGGTTCACCGACGCCGCGGCGAACTCCACCTGCGTCATCCAGGCGACCGGCACGCGCGACGGGTTGTACGTCACCGCGAGCCGGACGGTCTGCTTCGGCCGGCCGGACGAGGCGTTCCGCAAGGAGCACGACATCGCCTGTCGGCTGAGCGGGGTGTATCGTTCGCTGAGTACGCCGGGCAATTCGGTCGGGTCGGCCGGCCGAAGCAGACC
>DATLIF010000634.1:0-6648 GCA_035539575.1 Fimbriiglobus sp.
GGTGGCCCAGGTGGCGGCCATGCGGAAGCTGTTGGTGATCCTCAACGCGATGGTGCGGGACAACCGCCCGTGGGATCCCGCCACCGTGGCGTGATCCCAAAACACCCTTGACCCGGAACACAGGCGCTCCGGGGCTTGGGGATTACCGACCACACACCAGGGGATTGCGCCCCTGGCTACCATCGGTCGCCGCTCCGCGGCTGACGACCGGCGCGGCGTCCACGGTGTGCGTCACGGAGGTGGGTATGCGTCTGCGATCCCTGTTGGGCCTGGCCGCCCTCTTCACCCTCGCTCCCGCCGCTCCCGCCTACGTCGAGGCGCCGATGTCGCTCGGGGCGATCATCGCGCAGTCCACCGTCGTCTGCTCGATGGTCGTCGCCAAGGTGGATAAGCAAAACAACCTCATCGTCTTCCAAAAGGTCGCCGACCTGAGGGGCAAGCACCCGGCCGACACCATCAAGCACAACATCGGCCGCGGCGGACTGCGGCCCGGCGAGTGGCAGGAGATCATGGCCTGGGCCGAGGTCGGCAAGCCAGCCGTCTTCTTCCACAACGGCGGCGCCAGCGAGACGTTCATCGGCACCACCTGGTACCAGGCGTACCCCAACGGCGAGTGGTGGGGCATGTCCCACGGCGAGCCGTTCCTGCTGCGCTCGTACTCCGGCAAGGTGGAGAAGCTCGCCCAAGCTGTCGCCGAAATCGTGGCGGGCAAAGAAGTGGTTGTGCCATGCCTGATGGACGGCGACAAGGAGGCGCTGCACAAGAAGACGGCCCGGGTGCAGCGGCTCAAGGCGAGCCTGAAACTACTCGACTACAACCCGAAACGCGACTTCGCCGGCTGGGGCGGCGAGGACATCCGCCGGCTCGCCGGCATGCCGGGGTTCGACCGGCTCGCCGCGCTCGGACGCGCCGACGCCGACGCGCACACCGCGACCGCCATCGACTTCGATAGCGACGGCAAACCCGACCTTTGCCTCGCCGGGGCCAACCGCGTGCTGCTCCTGCAGAACGGCGGCGACGCCTTTAGCGAGGTGGCGCTGCCGAACTTCACCGGCGGCGCCCGCGCCGCGGTGTGGGCCGACCACGACGGCGACCGGTTGCCGGACCTGCTGCTCGCCACCCCGACCGGGCCGCGGCTCTTCACCAACCGCGGCAAGGGTCAGTTCCGCGACGACTCGAAGCTGCTGCCGAGCGAGCCCGCGTACAACCTGACCTCTGCGGTCTGGGGCGACTTCGACGGTGACGGCAAGCCGGACATCCTGCTGGCCAACGGCTTCCACGGTCTGCGGCTCTACCGCAACGTCCGCTCCGACGACGTGGCGAAGTTCACCCCGCCGAAGCTCGGCGACTGGCACGCGGTCGGCCCGTTCCGCCACAAGGACGGCCCCCAGCTCAACGCCGACTTCGCCTTCCCGCCGGAGGCCGAGCCGTTCCAGCCGGACAAGGTCTACAAGGGCAAGCGCGACATGCCGGTGAAGTGGGCCAAGGGGAACTACCCGGACGGTCAGGTGAACGGCCTGGGGCCGTTCGGGGCGAACTGCGCGATCTACCTGTACCGCGAGATCGAGTCGGCTGCCGCGGCCGCGGTGCCGGCGGCCCTGGGCGGCCGGGACGCGCTGGTGGTCTGGCTCAACGGCGAGAAGGTCCACGCCGAGAAGGCCGCCCGGCCGGCCGCGGCCGACCAGGTCGGGCTGACGCTGAAGCTCAAACCGGGCAAGAATCAACTGCTGCTGAAACTCAGCCACGGAGATGGCGAGTCCGGCTTCTACTTTCAGGTCGGGGACACGGCAGCCAGCAAGCCGCTGTTCGCGGACGTCTCCGCCGCATGGGGCCTCGGCCCGGACGGGACGGCCGGCCGCCTCAAGGCACACTCCCTCTCCGTCGCGGACCTCGACGGCGACGGCAAGCCGGACGTTCTGTTCGGTGCCAGCACCCTCCTGCGCAACGCCGGCGGCCGGTTCGAGCCGGTCGCGAACTCGGGGATCACCGACACGCCCGGCCGGGTCGGCGTCGCGCTCGGGGACTTCGACGGTGACGGGCGCGCGGACCTGGTCGTGCCGCAACCGACTGGCGGGTGCAAGCTGTTCCAGAACGTCGGCGGCAAGTTCACCGACGTGACCGCGAAGACCGGCGACTTGGCGAAGCTGACCTGTCAGGCGGCCGGGGCGACGTGGGGCGACCTCGACGCCGACGGCAAGCCGGACCTGCTCGTCTGCGTCCTGCGCGGGCCGAACCGCTACCTCCGCAACAACGGCGACGGAACGTTCACCGACCGGACCGTTGACATCGGTCTGACACAGAAGGTGTTCAACACCCGCGCGGCGGCCTGGGCGGACCTCAACGCCGACGGCAAGCCCGACCTGGTCCTCGCCAACGAGGGGCAAGACTCGGTCGCCCTCTTCGGCCGCAAGAAGGACTAACCACAGAGGCACAGAGACACAGAGAAGACAGAAGAGAGTTACAGAGGGAAGCCAATGATCCGGTTTTTTAACATTCTTCTCCTGTCTTCTCTGTGTCTCTGTGCCTCTGTGGTTAGTTCCTCCGCCGCTGAGTGGGCGACGTACCGCGGCAACCCGCAGCGCACCGGCAACACCGACGGCAAGCCCGGCCCGGACAAGCCCGCGGTGCTGTGGGCGCTGAAGTCGCAGGACCACTTCATCGCTGCCCCGGTCCCGGTGGGGCCGAACGTCTACCTGTCCGCGCTGGGCGCGTTCAACCGACCGACGGTCCTGATGCTGCCGGGCAACGCGAAGGGCGAGCCGAAGCCAGTGTGGACACGGTCCGCGCCGTACCTGCGGCTGGCGTCGGTGTCCTCGCCGGCGGTGGCGGGCAACCTGCTTGTCTTTGGCGACGGCATGCACCAGGACTCCGGCGGCATACTGCACTGCCTGACCGCCGACGCCGGCCGGCCGGTCTGGCAACTCACGATGCCCGGCGACCTCGTCCACCTGGAGGGGGCGCCGACCATCGCCGGCGACAAGGTGTTCATGGGTGGCGGCGCCGCTGGCGTCTTCTGCGTCGGACTGACCAAGGCCACCCTCGACGGTAAGGAACTGTCCGCCGACGAGATCGCCCGGTTGCAAGACGTGAAGTGGAAGGAGTTGCAGACGAAGTACGCTGAGGCGAAGAAGAAGGACCCCGACCTGGCGGTGCCGCCGACCGAGGACGACCTGCCGAAGCCCGCCCCGAAGGTGCTCTGGAAGAAGGGCGAAGGCAAGTGGCACGTGGACGCGCCGGTGAACGTCGCCGGGGACAAGGTGCTCGTCTGCTCCAGCTTCCTCGACCGGGAGAAGGCCGGCGAGCGGACGCTGTATTGCTTGAACGCAGCAACCGGCGAAACCGCCTGGTCGCAGCCGCTGCGGCTCAACCCGTGGGGCGGTGCGTCGGTGCAGGGAGACACGGTTCTCGTCACGGGGAGTTCGGTCGGCTACTACTACGCGCAGCTCAGAGGGGCAAAGGGCGAGGTCGCCGCGTTCGACCTGGCCACCGGCAAGCCGCGGTGGCGGAAGGACGTGCCCGGCGGCGTGGTCGGGTGCGCGGCGCTCGCGGACGGGTTGGCCGTCTGCACCGCGACCGACGGCAAGGTGCGAGCGTACAACCTGGCCGACGGCGACCGCCGCTGGGTGTACGATGCGAAGACTCCAATCTTCGCGCCCCCGGCGGTGGCCGGCGGGGTGGTGTACGTCGGCGACCTGGGCGGCGCGGTCCACGCGATCGACCTGAAGACCGGCGCGGCGAAGTGGCGGCTCGACCCGGGATCGCCCGGGATGGTCTACGGCGGGGTGACGGTCAGCGGCGGGCGGCTGTTCGTGGCGACGTGCAACTTGGAGGGGCCGACCGCACGCCGGCCGACATGCGTCGTCTGCATCGGGGCGAAGTAAGCCGAAGCGATGGCACGCGGATGACGCGGATCTGCGAACGCGGATGAACGCGGATAAAAAGACAGGATGGAAGCAGGGCTGATCTCACCCTGCTTCCATCCTGTCTTTCAATCTCTTTGGTTCGTATCCGCGTCTTGACCCGCGCTCGAAGATCCGCGTCATCCGCGGCCCTGACTTCAGGCCTTCTTCTTCTTCGGCTTGGTCTCGGCCTGGACCATTTTCTTCAGCGCCGGCAGGTCGGTCACGGACTTGTGCATCTCGCGAAGCTTCTGCCGGGCGCGGGTCAGCTTGGCCCCGACGGTGTTGACCGGCACGTCCAGTTCGGTGCTGATCTCCTCGTACGACCGCCCCTCCAGATAGAAGAGCCGCACGATCTCGCGGTCCTGGCCGGAGAGCTTCCGCAGCAGCGTCTCGACCTCCTCCAGGCTCTCCATGCTCCTCAGCGCGACCGGGCTGTCGTCGAGCGGCTCCTCCGGGGTCCGCGGGTCGCCGCGGCGGATGGCGTCGCGGACCGACTGACGGCGGTTCAGCTCGTGGATGCAGATCCGCCGGGCGATCACGGTGAGGTACGTGGCCAGGCTCGCGTGCCCCTTGAACTGGCGGAGCACCTTGTAGTCGTCCGCGACGATCTGCAGCAGGACCTCGGCGGCGATGTCCTCGACGTCCTCCGGCGGGACGCGCGCGCTGCGCAGGTGGGCGGTGTAGTGGATGACGTGGTAGATCAGGCTGAGGAACCGGTCCACGAAGTCGTTCCAGGAGCCCGGCTGTTTGGCCAGGCACCGCTGGAGCAAGTCGCGGTCAACGGGAGTGAGGGCCACGGTGGAAGCCCCTTCGGTGGGCGGATTGCCCCGCGATCCGTGGGCGGACCGTCCTCTCCCCGCATCTTACCCTGTCCCGCACCGCCGGAGTAGTCCGCGGCGGCCCGGGAGGCGGCAATTCCCTTGCGGGGTCGGCCGATCGTACCCATCATAGGGGCGTTCCGGCCCTGCCGGTTCCACAGCAACGGCCATTCGGTCGATCGTAAGAAGGAACCGCCATGCCCGACCCGATCACCCGCCGTCAGTTCACCGCACTGGCCGCCGGCCTCGTGGCCGGAGGCACGGGAGTTGCCATGACCGCCGACGACCCGAAGCCGACCGAGGCCCCGTTCGAGCGGGACTACCCCGCCCCCAAGTTCAAGCCGGCCTGGAAGCGGCCGCAGATCAACCGCCAACTCGTCCTGGACTTCGTGATCTTCGCCCACTCCGACCCGGACATGACGAAGAAGCTCCTCGACAAGGAGCCGATGCTGGTCAACGCCTTCGTGGACTGGGGCGGCGGCGACTGGGAGTCCGGCCTCGGCGGCGCCGCCCACATGGGCCGCCGCGACATTGTTGAAGTCTTGCTGGCGAAGGGTGCCCGTATCGATATTTTCGCCGCTGCCATGATGGGACAGTTGGAGGCCGTGAAAGCGTTCCTGACCCTGGAGCCGAAGCTCATCGACGCCCGCGGGCCACACGGGTTCACCCTGCACTTCCACGCCCAGGTCGGCGACAAGGAGTCGGAGAAGGTGCTGGACTACCTCCAGTCGGTCAAGAAGATCGAGCTGAAACCCAACCCGTTCAAGAAGCCCTGACCTGCCGAATAATTAGGCCGCGGATGACGCGGACTCCGGCGCGGATGGAAACGCGGATAAAAGTCAGGATGGAAGAGATTGAGAACTCGCTCGTCTTCAATCCTTTCTTTATCCTGTCTTTCGATCCGCGTCTGAATCTGCGCCGGAGTCCGCGTCATCCGCGACCCCTCTTGAGAAGGTATACTGCCATGCCCCGCTTGCCGTTCGCCTTGCTCGCTGTCGCCCTGCTCCCGGCTCTCGCCCCCGCGCAGGAGAAGAAGGAGCCGAAGAAGAAGGACCCCACCTACACCCGCACCGAGGACGTGATCTACGGCCGCAAGCACGGCCTGGCGATGACCCTGGACGTCTTCACCCCGAAGGACAAGCCCAACGGCGCCGGGATCATCTTCTGCGTCAGCGGCGGGTGGTTCTCGGCCAAGGCGGGCACCCCGGTCGGGTTCATCACCCCGCTGGTGGACCGCGGGTACACCGTGTTCGCGGTCGTCCACGGGTCGCAGCCGAAGTTCACCATCCCGGAAGTCCTCGAAGACATGCACCGGGCGGTGCGGTTCGTCCGCCACAACGCCAAGAAGTACGGCGTGGACCCGGACCGCCTCGGCATCACCGGCGGGTCGGCCGGCGGCCACCTGTCGCTGATGCTCGGGACGACCGGCAAGGCCGGCAACCCGAAGGCCGCGGACCCGGTGGACCGGCAGTCGTCGAAGGTCCAGGCGGTCGCCTGCTTCTTCCCGCCGACCGACTTCCTGAACTATGGGAAGAAGGGCGAGGTCAACCTCGGCACCGGCACCCTGGCCGGGTTCCGCGCGCCGTTCGAGTTCTGGGAGCGTGACCCGATCACCAACGCCCTGATCGTGATCCCCCACGAGGCCAGGCGGCGCGAGATCGGCAAGACGATCTCCCCGGTGTACCACGTCGCAAAGGACTCGGCCCCGGCGCTCATCATCCACGGCGACGCCGACAAGTTGGTGCCGATCCAGCAAGCGGAGTTGATGATCGAGGCGTACAAGAAAGAGGGCGTGACGTGTGAGCTGGTGACGAAGAAGGACGGCGACCACGGCTGGAAGGGCATCGACGCGGACATCCTGACCTTCGCTGACTGGTTCGACAAGCACATCAAGAAGTAGTGCGTGGTTTTATCGATGTCGTGGGGTA
>DATLIF010000635.1:0-5250 GCA_035539575.1 Fimbriiglobus sp.
ACCAGGTGGAAGCGAACGCGGTGCGGTGCCCGGTGCCCGAGGCCGCGGTGCGAATGGAGCAACTGATCGACGAGGTGCGGAAGGACCGCGACTCGATCGGCGGCGTCTGCGAGCTGGTCGCGGTCGGCGTGCCGCCGGGGCTGGGCGAGCCAGTCTTCGACAAGCTCAAGGCCGATCTCGGCAAGGCACTCTTGTCGCTGCCGGCCGTACTCGGGTTCGAGTACGGGGCCGGGTTCGGCGTGGCGACCGCCCGCGGCAGCGCGAACAACGACCCGTACCTACCGCCACCGCCGCGCATCCACACCGCCACCAACCGCCACGGCGGGATGCTCGGCGGCATCTCCAGCGGCGAGCCGATCGTCTGCCGAGTGGCGATCAAGCCGACCAGCAGCATCCCGCGGCCGCAGCAAACCGTCACCCGCGCCGGCGAACCGACCGAGATCGCGGTCAAGGGGCGTCACGACCCGTGCCTTTTGCCGCGGTTCGTCCCGATGGGTGAGGCGATGGTGGCGCTGGTGCTGATCGACCACCTGCTCCGGTGGCGGGCCGGCCGGCCCGTCACGCCGTAGCGCCCCGGTACGTAGGGAGGTCGTCATGGCCGCCGGCGATCTGGTCCTGGCCGTCACCGGCGCGAGCGGTTCGCCGTATGCGGTGCGGTTGCTGGAGGTGCTCCTTCGGGCCGGGCGAACCGTTCACCTGACGGTCAGCCCCGCGGCGGCCGAGGTGTTCGTGCAGGAATTCGGACGCCGGCTCGACCTGACCCGGTTCGACGCGGCTACGTTTCTGGGTGAGCAGGCCACCGGACTCGACCTGTCGGCGCTACGCTATCACCACCACCGCGATTTCTCGGCCGGGATCGCCAGCGGTTCGTACCTCACAGCCGGGATGGCCGTCTGCCCGTGCAGCATGGGCACCGTCGCCGCCATCGCTCACGGGCTCTCGGAAAACCTGATCCACCGTGCCGCCGACGTGCATCTCAAGGAGAGGCGAAAGCTGGTCCTCGTCCCCCGGGAGACGCCGCTGGGGCTGGTTCAGCTCCGCAACTTGACCGCCGCCGCGGAGGCCGGGGCCGTGATCCTCCCCGCGATGCCGGCGTTCTATACCCTTCCCCGGTCCGTGGGTGACATGGTAGACTTCGTGGTGGGTCGGGTTTGCGACCAGCTCGCGGTCGAACACCAGCTCCTGAAACGGTGGGGGATGGACGAGTCCCCAGACTAATGGCATTCCGCCCGGACCGAGGTTTCGCGCCCGGGCAGGAATCCGCAAGTAGAAACGATACGGCTTGACACTCCGGACCGAATTCGGCCGGACCTACACTTTTTTTTGAAGTACATTGAACCGTGCCAGTGGGCCTATTCCCTGATTCGCACCCGGCCGTCTCCCGGTAACGGTCGAGAGTCACCCATGCCCGCCCCGTCGTCTACCTCTGAGTTGATCGACCTCGTCCGCAAAAGCGGCATCCATCCGTCGGAGTCGCTGGACCGGTCCCTCTCTGACGTGCCCCACCTGCCGGACGACCCGGCCAAGTCGGCGGCCGTTCTGGTCAAACGCGGCGTACTAACCACCTTCCAGGCCAAGCTGCTACTGGCCGGGCGGTATCGCGGGTTCCGCGTCGGGCCGTACATCGTCCGCGACCAACTCGGCCAGGGCGGGATGGGGACGGTCTACCTGGCCGAGCACGGCGCCCTCCGCCGGCGTGTGGCGATCAAGGTCCTGTCGGCGGTCGAGGGGCAGCACAAGGTCGCGGTCGAGCGGTTCCTGCGCGAGGCGCGGGCGGCCGCGGCGCTGGACCACCCGAACATCGTCCGCATCTTCGACGTCGGCCAGAACAACTCCATGCACTACCTGGTCATGGAGTATGTGGACGGGCAGACGCTCGACAAGATCATCCAACAGAGCGGGTCCATCGCCTGCGGGCGTGCGGTCGAGTACGTCACCCAGGCGGCCGCGGGGCTGCAGCACGCGTTCGAGAAGGGGTTCGTCCACCGGGACATCAAGCCCGCCAACCTCATGCTCGCCCGCGACGGCACCGTCAAAATCCTCGACATGGGCCTCGCCCGCTCCTTCGACACCGACGACAAGTTAACCGAAGTTCTCGACAATGGGGCAGTGGTTGGGACGGCCGACTACATCTCGCCTGAGCAGGCGATGAATTGCCCCAACCTCGACATCCGGGCAGACCTTTACAGCCTCGGGGCCACGTTCTTCACCCTGGTCACCGGCAAGCCGCCGTTCGAGGGCAACACCACCCAGAAGCTCCTCCAGCACCAGATGAAGCCGGCCCCGACGCTGGTGTCCATCGACCGGACGTTCCCGCCGGGGCTGTCCATGGTGATCGACCGGATGCTGGCCAAGCGGCCCGACGACCGGTATCAGACCCCGGCTGAAACGATCGCCGCCCTGACGCCCTGGCTGCCGGGCAGCGACAAGGTACTGGCGGGCATCTCCCGGACCGATTTAGCCCGCTCGCCGGAGTTGCAGAACACCCTCAACGAGATGGTGAACGAGACGACCAAGCGGTTGACGCGCCGCCACACGGCAGTGAACTCGGGCCTACCGGTGCGGTGGCCCTGGCTGGCCGCCGGGATCGCGGGCACGGTGATCGTCCTCGGGCTGATCGTAGCGGCCCTGACCGGGGCCTTCTCTGGCAGCCGGTCAAAGGACGACACCCAGACCGTCGCCGCTCCTGGTCCTGAGCCGGCCAGGCCAGAGGTGAAGGAGCCTCACCCCGGCCCGCCCCCGGCCTTACCCGGGCCGGCGCTGCACGCGCCGAAGGCCGCAGGCGTCGTGTACGACCTCAACCTGACCGGCCGCGGCACGTACGCCGAGCAGGGCAAAGTGCTGGGTGATCCGGGCAAGCCCGGAACGCTGAAGTGGCAGCCCGCCAAGCAGTCCGGCACTGGCCAGTTCCCGCCGAGCTGGAAACCGTCCGCGACCGCCCCCAACGGACCCTACGACGGCGGCGTGGTTGAGGCCGACGGCGGGCTCGCGCTTGTCACCCGCCCCGTCGGGTCGGCCGCGGCCGTGCTGCTGGGGCCGGAAGTCCCATTCCCGTCTGGCAAGGCTCAGGTCAAGATAACTTACCGCACCGACGCCGCCGAAGGTCCCGTGGGAATCCAGTTTCACCCGGTCCGGCCGAAGAGCGCCGCCGGGTGGAAGGCCGGCACGCTGCCGGCGACCGGCGGCCAGTGGGCGACGGAGGAGATTGCAGTTGACCTAAAGGGATCTACCGCCGGACGGTTCGAGTTTGTTGCCGGGTCCGGCCACAAGTCCGAGCTGATGGTCAAGGGGTTTACCGCGATCGACCCGGTCCCCACGGGGGAGACGGCGCTGATGAAGCTCGACTTCGACAAAAGCCAGCCGTACTTCCAGCGAACGCGGAGGTTTACACAACCCGGCCAAAATGTGCAGTTGACGATCCTCTCGGAAACCGGCCCCGGGAAGGCGCTGCCAGCCTCGTGGTATCGGTGGATCGAATTCGAAGAGTCGATCGCCGACTTCTTCATCGAGGGTCAGCCCGGCGCCTTGGTCATCGGTGTACGCAATGTGGACGGCCGACCGGGTGCTCAGCTCAATACCCCGCCGCTGACCACCTCAAACGGCCGCATCCGGCTGCGGGTTCTCTACCACACCGGGCCCAAGTCGGCCGGGGCACTGGTTCGGTTCAAGCCAACCAAGCCGACAGGGGCGATCTGGGATCTCGTCTCCCTACCGCCTACCGGTGGGAGTTGGCGGGCACAGGTTATCGAGACCGACCTGAAGGGTGCGACCTCCGGGCTCTTCGAACTGTATAACGCCGGTGAAGGCCCGGAGGCTGCGGTCCGCTTCCGCGAACTCGTCGTCACCGACGCCGATTAGTGCCGGACCGGGGCACGCCCGCCGAACCGCCGAACGGCAATCTGCGCTCAGTCTCCATCGCTTTCGGGTGCCGTTCGGCGTTCAGTGGCCTACAGTTCCAGCAATCGTCGTCGCATCGAAGCTCGCGATCCGAACGCCATTCCACGGTGGTGCCATGTCCACGCCCCCAACGACCACCGCGTTCCTTGACCTCGTCCGCCAAAGCGGGATCGTCTCGGAGGACCAACTCGCGCAGTACCTGGGCGAAATCGGCGACCCGACGCAGGCCCCGTCCCAGGTGGCCGCAGTTCTGATCAAGCGGGGCCTGCTCACGAACTTCCAGGCCCGGCTTCTGCTGGCCGGCAAGTTCCGCGGGTTCCGGGTCGGCTCGTACCTGATCCGTGAGCAACTCGGCCAGGGTGGGATGGGGACGGTCTACCTGGCCGAGCACGAAACCCTCCGTCGGCGGGTGGCGCTGAAGGTACTCGCGAAGGCGGACGCGGCCGGACCCGCCGGGGTCGAACGGTTCCTGCGTGAGGCGCGGGCAGCCGCGGCGCTGGACCACCCGAACATCGTCCGACTGTACGACGTCGGCCGGCAGGGGGCGACGCACTACCTGGTCATGGAGTACGTGGATGGGCTGACCCTGGAGCAGGTCCTCACCCGCGCCCCGATCCCCTGCGGCCGGGCCGCCGAGATGATCGTGCAGGCGGCCTCGGGATTGCAGCACGCATTCGAGAAGGGGTTCGTCCACAGGGACATCAAGCCCGCCAACCTCATGCTCGCCCGCGACGGCACCGTCAAGATCCTCGACATGGGCCTCGCCCGCTCCTTCGACGCCGGCGACAGGCTCACCGAGCAACTCGACCAGGGCGTGATCCTGGGCACCGCCGACTACATCTCGCCCGAGCAGGCGCTCAACTCCCCGGACGTGGACATCCGGGCGGACGTCTACAGCCTCGGGGCCACGTTCTACGCGCTGGTGATGGGACGGCCGCCGTTCGAGGGGAACACCACCCAGAAGCTCCTCCAGCACCAGATGCGGGAACCGCCGTTCCTGTGCGACGTGGACCCGACCTTCCCGCCGCAACTGGCCGAGGTCGTCATGGCGATGATGGCCAAGCACCCGGACGACCGCCCGCAGACGCCGGCGGAGGTGATCGCGGCGCTGGCCCCGTGGGTCTCGTCCTCGGCGCAGGTGGTCGCCGGGCTGTCGGGAACCGACCTGGGCCGGGCGGAACTGTCCGCCGCCGAAGGCACCGACGTCACCCTCAGCGAGATGATGGCCAGCCGCACCCGGCGGATGACCGGCCGCATCCCGGCTCCGCCTCGACGAGGAAAGATGCTGGCGACAATCGGCGGAGGCGTTGCGGTGCTCGTGCTGGGCCTGGCCGCACTGGTGTACGGCCTCGG
>DATLIF010000636.1:0-2147 GCA_035539575.1 Fimbriiglobus sp.
GCCTTGTCTTTCTTGTCGTCCTGCCCCCAGGCCGACGTGCCGACGAAGCCGGCACACGCGGCCGTCAGCAGACACACGTGGAACCGACGCATCATCACTCTGCTCCTCGTTCCGGGTTCGGCACTCCGACCGCCGCCGCCAGCAACAATCCGTCCGCTGCCGTCAACGACGACTGGTTCCGAAGTGCTTGAGCTACCATGACCCATCCCGGGGGTCTGGGAAAGCAACCCGGCCCGGGTAAGCCGCGGAAAATCGCGAAGTTACGTCCACGCACGCAAGTTGGTCCGACGGTTGCGCGCGCGCCACTCGCGCCGTCTGGCCAAGCGCGCGAAGACGTGCGGCCACACGGAGGGCGGATGGTGACGGATGTGCGGGAGAGAAGAGCGGCCAGCGCGGCGCCGCCGGCAGATTCGATGTGCGCGGTCCCAGGTTCTTACTCCGCTACCCCGTCGAACAGCCCGAGGTAGCTCTGATACCGACGTTCGCTCAGCAGGTGGCGGGCGACGGCTGCCTTGACGGCACAGTTGCTCTCGTGCGTGTGGGTGCAGTCCGGGAACCCGCACAGGGCCACGAACGGCCCGAACTCGTGGAAGAACCCCTCGACTTCCTCCGGCCGGGTGTCCCAGAGCTGGAACTGCCGGATGCCGGGCGTGTCCACCACCCAGCCGCCGGACCCCAGCCGGATCAACTCCGCGGTGGTGGTTGTGTGCCGGCCCTTCTGGGTGGACTCGCTGACCTCCCGGACCCGCAGCCCCAGCCCCGGCTGGACCGCATTCAACAGCGACGACTTGCCGACCCCGCTCTGGCCGCTGAACACCGTCGCCCGGCCGCGGAGCAGGTCCCGCAATCGATCGACCCCGTACCCTGTTACGGCACTGGTCAGGACGGCCGGCACCCCGAGTTGCGAGTACGCCCCGATCAGCGGCTGGAGCGCGACCGGGTCGGCGAGGTCAGCCTTGTTCAGGCAGACCACCGGGGCCAGCCCGCCCTTGAGCGCCGCAGCGACGTACCGGTCGATCAGGTGCGGCTTGAGGGCCGGCTCGACCAGGGACATGACGATCACGAGTTGATCGACGTTGGCGACCAGGACATGCTCCCGCCGCCGGCTGGCCCGGGTGAGCACGCCGTGGCGGGGCTCGACACGCTCGATCAGTCCTTCGGGCGTCGGGGAGATACGAGACACGGGATACGAGACACGAGACGAGTCATCGGGGTCGGCCTCTTCTCTCGTGTCTCGTATCCCGTGTCTCGTGTCTGACTCGGCCGGGCGGAACCACACCCGGTCGCCGGTGGTGACGATGCTCCGCTCGTCGGTGGCCAGCGACTTCAGCAGCCGTCGGACGGCGCAGCGGTAGACGGTGCCGTCTTCCGCCTCAACGTAGCTGTTGAGGCCATGGACCCGCAGCACCCGGCCCGGCCGGGCGGTGGCGGCGCCCGACGCCGGCATGCCCGACGTGCCCTCCGCGGACTCGTCCAGGACGATGGTCCGGTGCCGCGAGACGTCCCCCTTGGCCCGGACCCGCTCGCCGGAGTGGGCGTCCCCGGTGCGGTCGGCGTCCTCCTGGAACTGCCGGGTCAGGTCCTTCTCCCGCGGCGGCTTCGTGCGGTTGCGCCGCAGCTCGACGCGGACCTTCTTCTTCTTGGCCATGCGTGGCCCCCGGTCGGGAGGATTGCTGCGTTCCCAACTCTGAGCGGGGGACGTAAGCCCCCTGAGCGTCGAACCTCAGGGGGCTTACGCCCCCCGCTCAGCAGAGTCTGACGCTGCTTCAGGATACCAGAATGGAGCCGGGGATCGGGGGTCGGGGATCGGGTATGCTGATGCCGATCCCCCTTACCCGACACCCGACACCCCATACCTGGTTCGATGTCCGACGCCGACGCACTCCTGGCGGCCGTGCTGGCCGGCCCCGACGCCGACCTGCCGCGGCTGGTGTACGCCGACTGGCTGGAGGAGCGGGAGGAGGCGGCACGCGCCGAGTTCATCCGGGTGCAGGTGGAACTGGCTCACGAGCGGGGCGCGGACGCCGAACGGATGATCGAGTTGCGGGCGCGGGAGGCGGCGTTGCTCGCCGTCCACGGGGAGCGGTGGCTGGCTCCGCTGCGCGAGCCGGGCGCGCCGCTGGACGGGCTGACCGCGTCACACGGGA